>JAVBXL010000174.1 GCA_030824575.1 bacterium
GACAAGATGGCGCTGACGGCAAATGAGATGGTGCGAGTACTCCAGACCATACCCGGTGCGGCCAGCGTCAAGGCCGAACAGGTCGGTGGCGCGCCGGCGCTCGACGTGAAGCTCGACCGCGCCGCGATCGCGCGCCTCGGCCTCACCGTCCGTGACGTTGCGGATACGGTTGCGGCAGGGCTCGGCGGGCGTGAGTCGGGGCTTGTGTACGAGGGCGACCGGCGATTCGACGTCACCGTGCGCGTCCCTGAGGCTACCCGCGCCAATCTCGACGACATCCGGACATTGCCAGTGCTGCTCCCGGAGGTGGAAGGGAGGCCGCGCGCCCAAGTGCCGCTGGCACAGGTCGCGCAGATCCGGCTTACGGAAGGGCTGAATCAGATCAGTCGTGAGAACGGCAAGCGCCGTGTGGTCGTCCAGGTCAATCTCGGCGGACGCGATGCCGGTTCGTTCGTTCAGGAGGCCCAAGCGAAGATCGCACAGGTGAAGCTGCCGGCGGGCTACTACCTCGAATGGGGTGGTCAGTTCGAGAACCTTGCCGCGGCATCGAAACGACTGTCGATCGTGGTGCCGTTGTGCTTTCTGGTCATCTTCGGGCTGCTTTACATGGCGCTGGGTGGATTCGGCCGGGCGGCGGCGGTGTTCCTCGCGGTTCCGCTAGGGCTCGCGGGCGGCGTCTTCACGCTTGTGCTCACCGGCATCAACTTCTCGGTGTCGGCGGCGGTGGGGTTCATCTGCCTCGCCGGTGTGGCAGTGCTGAACGGACTGGTCGTCATGTCTGCAATTCGTGAACGCAGCGAAGCAGGACAGCCCATCGCGCAAGCGATCCGCGGAGGCATGGCCGACAAGATGCGAGCGGTCATCATGACCGGGTTCGTGCCGGCGATCGGCTTCGTGCCGATGGCGCTCGCGCACGGTACCGGCGCTGAGGTGCAGAAACCACTCGCCACCACGGTCATCGGCGGGCTGATCGCGGCGACTATTCTGACACTGCTGGTTTTGCCCGCGATCGCCAAGGTCGTTCTCGACGCCGGCGAACGCATCGCTGCACGGCGGACAACCAAACAGCCGGTCGCAGAGCCGGCGCATCAGGAGTAAGGGTCATGGAAACCAAATTGCTACGCATCTACACTGACGAGTCCGCATACTTCGGCGACCGCAAGGTGTTTCAGGAGATTGCCGTGCGGGCGAAAGACGCTCGTCTCGCTGGGGTAACGATCCTGGAGGCGCTCATTGGCTTTGGCAAATCAGCGCACATCCATCAGCGACATGTGTTCGAAAGCGACCGGGCAGTCGTCATCGAGATAGTCGATCTCGATCCGAGCTTGCGCGCGTTTGTGGAGAGTCTCAGCGAAATCTCGGGCATCGGGTTGATGACCTTGGAGGCCGTCGAGGTGCTTGGCGGCAAGGCGCGTGTCACCATCGCACAGGCCGACGAATGACGGCGACCCTCGCACTTAGAGGCGCAAGTCCTAGATGCGGGGAAAGCATGTCAGCGCTCCTAACATCGCGCTTGGGAACCTCTCCCCCGCTCAACCGGTGGGGGAGGGGACCGGTGCTTGCGGGACATACCCCCCTGTTCGTTGTCGAAAGCACGGTCCATTTGGCGTTGCCGCTCGCGCGCGTGTTGCGCTTACTTGTCGATCTCGCGCACCATTCCGACTGGCATCCGAGGCTTACACTCAAGGGCATCGCGAGCGTTGGCCCTGAGATTGGTTTCAAACTTAAGACGGGCATGCGTTCGTTTCCGGAGGTCTCCACAACGGCGGATGTGACACACGTGGATCGACACGCCGCATTTTCTTTGAAACTCGGCCTGAAGGGCGTGCTGGAAGTCGAACAAGGCTTTGAACTAGCGAAATCCGACAGCGGAGGAGGCCGCCCTTGCGCGGCCTCCGGTTTCACCGCGCCTTGGCCGGACAGGACAGACAGCCATGAAGGAAGCGACTACTTTCGATTTCAATATGTCAGCACTGCGAGTGTGGTCGCTGATCTCCGATCTGAGGGGGTTCGCACGGTGGCACCCCATCTACCGCATCGCGGGCGATGCCGAACGTGGTGCCGAAATGGACGTCACCTGGCTGCTCTTCAAAGGCGATCGCAAGATGACGACGCAAATGGTCATCAACCGCCTGACGAAGCCGCAGCTCATCGGGTGGCAGATGGGCGTAAAGGGCTTCTTCACGTTCGACGAACGCTACGAGATCGAGCCTATCGCGAATGGTGTCTGTATTCACCATTCGGTCGAATGTCGGGGCATCTTTGGCGGCCTCGTCGGCCGCATGATGCGCAAGGGTCTGCGGCGGACAATGCGGCTGCAGGATGCGGCGTTTCTCGCCCTCCTGCGCCGGCAATCGCGACTGCCAGGCCGGTCCATGCGGCAACATCGACGCCCCATCAAACCACTGCCTCCTCCTCGCGGTGCCGCCAACGACTGACAGGGCGATATTCGGAAGAAAGGAACCTATCATGGTAGATATCCGTCCCCCCCAAGGGCTGCTGTGCCCGACGTGCCGCGTCGATCTCGTCATGAGCGAGCGGCAGGGCATCGAGATCGACTATTGCCCGCAATGCCGTGGGGTCTGGCTTGATCGCGGCGAACTCGACAAGATCATCGAGCGCAGCGCCGGCGATGACGGCGCGCGGCCGTTGAGCGGAGTCCGTCTTGGAATATCGGACGATCGCGGCCATGGCGGAAAGCATAGCTACGAGCGGGGCCATAAGGGTCGCCGCAAGGGCTTTCTGAGCGAATTGTTCGACTGACTGCTATGGATCGGCCGCCACACAACGAGTTCTTCGGGTGTCCGTGTGAGAACGGCCCGCGCCATGGGCGTGCCCCCTGTAGCGCCCATGGCGATAGATCGTGGAAAGACGGGGAAATAGCGGCTCGGCGCCTCCAGAGCGGCCCGGTTCGGGGGATCATCCTCGCGACCGGCCTTGCTCTGGCGCCGAGCCTACTCGGCTGCTCGCCAGCCACCAACAAGAGCGAGGCCGAAGCGTCGCGTGATCGCGAGCTGCCCAACTTCATCGGCGAGCATTTCTACGCCTGTCCTGATGGGTCGCGCCTCGATGTCGACTTCCTCGGCGATGGCCTGACCCTCGACATAAAGACCAGACCGAACGCCGCTCCGGAACGGGTGACATCGCCGGCAAGCGGGCGGACCTATGTCGGCCGGAATCTCAACGTCTCGATCTCAGGCGGCGACCGGATCACACTCAAGCGTCCCGGTGCGCGCGCGCTGGCTTGCAAGAGGGTGCTCGCCTATCGAGACGCAGCGGATAGAGTGGCAGGCGGTCAAGCCAAAGGATCGGCCGCATGACGGCACTTACGTCATGGGGGGAAACTCTTTCCCATATTGTCAGCCTCGCGCTGGCGTATGCGCTGGCTCTTCCAGTTGGCTGGGACCGGGAAAAGGACGAACGCAGCGCCGGCATCCGAACCTTTCCGCTGGTCGCCATCGCCAGTTGCGGATTCGTGCTCGTCGGTATCGCGATACTCGGACGCACATCGCCTGCCCAAGCACGCCTTCTCGAAGGATTGATCACCGGCGTCGGCTTCATCGGCGGCGGCGCCATATTAAAGTATCGCGGAAAAGCGTCCGGGACCGCAACCGCGGCAAGTCTCTGGGCGACCGGGGCGCTGGGCGCCGCAGTCGGCTATGGTCTTTACGACATCGCGGTAGTTCTAAGCCTGACGACCTTCCTGACGCTGCACTTCTCTCACCCGCTGAAGCGTGCTTCGCAAGATCACGTTAAGCCGGCGGACCGGCAATGAGGCACAATAGTCCCTCCGAAACTCGCGCGACGCGGAGAGTGCACAAGAGTGGCGGGCAATTCGGGCCGGTGTTGCTGCCTCCAAGCGACGACCGTCGTTCGCGCTTGGCGCGCTGGGCTTCTCTGCTCGAACGCGATCCGCATCGGCTTATCGCGCTGCTGCGTCCGTCTTGGGCAGCGGGCGAAGACACCGCACCGATGGCGGCGAGCCCAAGTGCCATCGACCTGGCTTGGGCCGACCCGGTTTTTCGCGTGACGGGTCTCACGGCACGCTCTCGGGCTGACGTAAAATTGTTTTTCCGCCTTTCGGATACCGAGCTGGACAGGATCGCGTCGGGGTCTTGGCGCATCCCGGTGCGCCCCGCGTGGCAGGTCGCGGCGCGAATACGCAACGTCGCTGATCCACGCCATGAAAGACTGATCTTGGTTGGCATCATGGTCATGATCGTCTGCGTCATTGGAGCTGCTCAATGGCTCTTATGAGTAGCAGGATGTTCCCGGAGGCACACATGACGCCATTTCGGATGGGAATCGCCGGCATATGCGTTGTGCTGACATTATCGGGCTGTTCCGAACAGCCTCGCAAAGCGCCGCCGACCGAACAGGAAATTCACGCCGGTGACAGCGGCGATGCCAGCGGCATCGCCGGTCGCCACCCCTATCGGTGCGACGACGATCGCCCGCTCCTCGTCGACTTCAAAAATGAGGGCCTGACGCTCGAACTACGCCGCGACGGGAACGCTGCGCCGGTTGTCCTGACCGCGCCTGCGGCCGGGCTTCAATATGTCGGCGACACGATGAGCGCGATGTTCTCGGGCAACGAACTCAAGATCGAGGAAGCGGACAAGCCCCCCGTCTTGTGCAGGAAGGATACGAGCTTGTGACCAACCCACCCGGCACAGAGGGGCGCTGACGATGGCGGCTCTCAAATTCTCCCTGATCCCCATGATCGCGATCATGATCGGCGCGCTGATCGCCGGATGGCGCACTCCCGGCGAGAAGCTGGTAGCGGCCATGCAACATCTCGCGGCCGGCGTGGTGTTCGCCGCTGCTGCGACGGAGATCCTGCCACTGGTGATGCACGGCGGTTCCCCGACCGCGACGCTGATCGGCGGGGCGCTGGGCGTCGCGGTGATGCTCGGCCTCAAGGCGGCGGAAAGCCGTTTTGAAGGGCCGGTGGCGCTGCTCGCCGCGATCGGGCTCGATCTGGCGATAGACGGCCTGGTCCTCGGCCTCGCCTTCATCGCCGGCGAGAAAGCGGGCACGCTGCTGGCCGTCGCACTGACCCTCGAAGTATTGTTCCTGGCCCTGACCCTCACCAACGATCTGGCGGGGCGGTATCGCAAGGCGAAGGCGATCGGCCTGACCTGCGCGCTGGCGGTGCTGGTGCCGATCGGCGCGCTGATCGCGCAGCCGGTGGCGTTGCTGTCACCGATATGGATCACCGGATTCCTGAGCTTCGGCCTGATGGCGCTGCTCTATCTCGTCACCGAGGAGCTGCTGGTCGAGGCCCACGAGAAGCCGGACTCGCCGCTGATCAGCGCGATGTTCTTCGTCGGCTTCCTCATCCTCCTGCTGATCGAGGAAATCATGGCATGACGGCTCCAACAGACGGCAAGGTCTCGGCCGAGCGGCGCACGCTCTGGATCGTGCTGCTGCTCAACGCGGCGATCGCTGCGGGATTCTTCGTGACGGGGCTGACAGGCGATTCCAGCGCGCTCATCGCCAATGGCGTCGACAACCTGTCCGACACCGCGGTCTATGCGCTGAGCCTGATCGCGCTTAGCCACGGTCGCACATGGAAGACACGGGCCGCAACCGTGTCGGGCGTCATGCTGCTGATTTTCGCGGGCGGCATCCTGCTCGACGTCGGCCGCCGCTATGTCCAGGGCAGCGACCCGATCGGGCCGACGATGATGGTGATGTCGGCCATCGCCGGCGTCGTGAACTATGTTTGCCTGCGCCTGCTCCAGAAGCTCAAGCAGCCCGATGTGAACTTGCGTGCCGCGACCACGTTCAGTTTCAACGATTTCATCTCCAACGGCGGCATCCTGATCGCGGGCGCGCTGGTGCTGTGGCTGGGAACGAATTGGCCCGATCTGCTGGTCGGCCTGGCTACCGCCCTCATCGCGATCAAAGGCGGCATAGAAATCCTGCGCGATGCGCGGGCAGAAACCAAAACTAAGGCGGAGACGGCGTGATGACCGACAAGTTCGAACTCGATATTCCTGTTCTTCTGCCCGAGGTTCCCGACGCGGCCGATGCCTGTGTCGGGCGCCTCGTCTCGACACTCAGCGCCAAGCCCGGCGTCGAGCGCGCGCACGTCCTTCCTGCCGAAGGCGATACGCCGGCAAAGCTCTGCATCCATTTCGACGGCGAAGCACTGCCGCTGTCACGCGTGCGCGACATGGTGCGGGCAGCGGGAGCGGAGATCAGCGGGCGATACGGTCATGCGACATGGCAGGTAGAAGGAATCGGCCACGAACGCCGTGCCCGCACCGTCGGCGAGACCCTGTGCCAGATGCCCGGCGTGCTGCAGGCGGATGCCAGCGCCTCTGGCAGCGTCCGCGTCGAATATGACAAAGAACGCGTCGACGAAGCGGCGATCCTCGCGGCACTGGGCAAGCTCAAGGTCAAACCCGGCAAGCGGACTGGCTCCGATCAGGACGGTGGTCATGCCGGACACGATCACAGCTCCGGCGACCATGCCGGGCACGATCACGGCGATGGCGCGGAAAAGCATGGGCCGGGGGATGGCCACGACCATGCCCACGCCAATTTCCTCGGCCCCAATACCGAGCTGATCTTTGCGCTCGCGTGCGGTGCGCTGCTGGTGATCGGCTTCGCGATCGAGAAGCTGGTTGCGGGCGCTCCCGACTGGCTGCCGACGGCCTTCTATATTGGCGCCTACGTCTTCGGCGGCTTCTTCACGCTGCGCGAGGCGGTCGACAATCTGAAACTCAAGAAATTCGAGATCGATACGCTGATGCTGGTTGCAGCCGCCGGCGCCGCGGCGCTCGGCGCCTTTGCGGAAGGTGCGCTGCTGCTGTTCCTATTCAGCCTCGGCCATGCGCTTGAGCATTACGCGATGGGGCGTGCCAAGCGCGCGATCGAGGCGCTGGCCGAGCTCGCGCCCGACAAGGCGACGGTGCGCCGTGATGGGCAGACCTCAGAAATACCGGTCGAAGAGCTGGTGGTCGGCGACGTCGTGATCGTGCGCCCGAACGAACGCCTGCCCGCCGACGGCTTCGTCATCAAGGGGTCGAGCGCGATCAACCAGGCCCCCGTCACCGGAGAGAGCATCCCCGTCGACAAGGAACCGGTCGCCGATGTCGAGGCAGCGCGCGCGAAGCCAGATGCGGTCGAGGCGACATCACGGGTGTTCGCCGGCACGATCAACGGAGGTGCCGCGATCGAGATCGAGGTGACGCGGCGCTCCAATGAAAGCGCGCTCGCCAAAGTCGTAAAGATGGTGAGCGAAGCGGAGACGCAGAAGTCGCCCACGCAGCGGTTCACCGATCGGTTCGAGCGCGTCTTCGTGCCGGCGGTGCTGGCGCTCTCGTTCCTCCTGCTGTTCGCCTGGGTCGTGGTCGACGAGCCGTTCCGAGACAGCTTCTACCGTGCAATGGCGGTGCTGGTCGCCGCCAGCCCGTGTGCTCTGGCGATCGCCACCCCGAGCGCGGTCCTGTCCGGCGTCGCGCGGGCGGCACGCGGCGGTGTGTTGGTGAAAGGCGGCGCGCCGCTTGAGAACCTTGGTTCCCTCAAGGCGATCGCGTTCGACAAGACGGGTACGCTGACGGAAGGTCGGCCTCGCATCACCGATGTCGTGCCGGTCGATGGCGCGAGCGAAGAGGATCTGTTGGCGCTTGCCGTCGCGGTCGAGGGCTTGAGCGATCACCCGCTGGCACAGGCGATCGTCAAGGACGGCCGCGAGCGCCTGGGTGGGCGCGAGCTGCCGGCCGCAACCGATCTCAAGAGCCTGACCGGACGCGGTGTTACCGCGACTGTCGATGGCGAGACGGTATGGATCGGCAAGGCCGAGATGTTCGGCGTGGAGGGAATCCCCACGTTGAATGCCGCTGCGACCGACGCCATCGCCACCCTACGCGAAAACGGGCGCACCACGATGGTGGTGCGAAAGGGCGATAAGGACATCGGCGCGATCGGGCTAATGGACACGCCGCGCGAAGCGGCCAAGGTTGCACTGAAGCGGCTGCGCGAGATGGGCATCACCCGGATGATCATGATCTCGGGCGATCACCAGAAGGTGGCCGACGCCATCGCCAGGGATGTCGGGCTCGACGAGGCATGGGGCGACCTGATGCCGGAGGACAAGGTCGCCGCGATCAAGAAGCTAGCCGGTGAAGACAAAGTCGCGATGGTCGGCGATGGCGTCAACGATGCGCCGGCGATGGCGTCGGCGACGGTCGGCATCGCGATGGGTGCTGCCGGATCGGACGTGGCGCTGGAGACGGCCGACGTCGCGCTCATGGCCGACGATCTCGCGCATCTGCCGTTCGCGGTGGGCCTGAGCCGCCATACCCGCGGTATCATCCGGCAGAATGTGTTCGTCAGCCTCGGCGTCGTCGCGTTCCTCGTGCCCGCGACGATCCTGGGCCTGGGCATCGGTCCGGCGGTCGCGATGCACGAAGGCTCGACGCTGCTGGTCGTGTTTAATGCGCTGCGCCTGCTGGCCTTCAAGGATCGGAGTGGGTCGGCAGTATGACGGCGGATCGATACGACGCCTTGATCGTCGGCGGCGGACCGGCGGGCCTCACGGCGGCGATCTATCTCGCGCGCTATCATCGCCGCGTCGTGGTAGTCGACGACGGGCACAGCCGCGCGAAATGGATACCGCTTTCCCATAATCACGCCGGCTTTCCGGACGGGATAGCCGGCGAGGATCTGCTGCGGCGGATGCGCGAACAGGCGGAACGCTACGGCGCCACAATAGTGACGGACCGTATAGAGACGGTCGACGGGAAAGCCGATGCTTTCGAAGCCCAAGGGTCCGCCGTGACGACCACCGCTGCGCGCGCCGTCGTGCTGGCGACCGGCGTTGAGAACCGGCGCCCGGCGATGGATGCCGCCACGCATCACGACGCGCTCAATCGCGGCCTGCTTCGCTACTGCCCAGTCTGCGACGGCTATGAAGCGACCGGCCAATCGATTGGGGTGATCGGGGCCGATAGTCACGGCGTCGCGGAGGCGCTGTTCCTAACGACCTATTCGGATGACGTGACCCTGCTCGTTTATAAAACAATGGAACTCACCGGGACGGATCGGGCCGACCTTTGGGCTGCCGGTGTAAAGGTGCAGGAAAGCCCACTCGAAGAACTCATATTCGGCGAAATTGCCACAGCTCAACTGCGGGACGGCAGCGACCGGCGCTTCGACACCATCTATGCCGCACTCGGGTCGGACAGCAACAACGCGCTTGCGCGCCAGCTCGGCGTCGAGCTGAGCGACGATCGCTGCATCGTCGTCGATACCAAGCAGCGCGCGAGCGTCGCCGGCGTCTATGCGGCGGGCGATATCGTCATGGCGCTTGATCAGATCAGCGTTGCGATGGGACACGCGGCGATCGCCGCGACCGCCCTCCACAACGATCTGCGCAACCGGGACGGAGAGGGCGCCGCGTCGTGAAATGGCTGATCGTGTTCGACCTCGACGGGACGCTTGCGGAGAGCAAGCGCCCCTTGTCGGCCGAAATGGCGGCGACGCTCGCGCGTCTGCTGGCCGTGGTCGATGTCGCGGTGATCTCAGGCGGCGACTGGCCGCAGTTCGACCGGCAAGTCGCCTCACGCCTGCCGGTCGATGCCGCGCGAGCGCGGCTCTGGTTGATGCCCACCACCGGCACGAAGCTCTACCGCTTCGTCGACGGTGCCTGGCGTGCGATCTATGCCGAGCTGTTCGACGACGCGGAGAAGGCAAGCATCCGCGCGGCCTTCGACCGTGCGCTGTCGGAAGCGGGGCTTGTCGACGAGCGCATTTGGGGAGAACGGATCGAGGATCGGGGAAGCCAGATTACCTTTTCAGGCCTTGGCCAGGATGCGCCGCTGGAAGCGAAGGAGGGCTGGGACCCCGATCGCGCCAAGCGGAGCGCGATCCAGAAGACGCTACGGGCGGCGCTGCCTGGCCTTTCGATCAACCTGGGCGGCACCACGTCGATCGACGTCACCCGCGCCGGCGTCGACAAGGGCTATGGGCTGAAGCGGCTGAGCAAGGAAAGCGGCGTGCCGCTGGCCGGGATGTTGTTTCTCGGCGACGCAGTCTACCCGGGCGGCAACGACTATCCCGCCGCGGAAATTGGGGTGGATACTGTGAAGGTCCGTGATGTCGCCGAGACTGCGGCCGTCGTATCGGCGGTCATCGCTTGCTTAAAGCGCTGAGCGCCGGTCCAGCGATGCGAATTGTCGTCACCCCCGGACGGTTCTGACACGTTGCTCACCCAGCCCGCGACAGGTGACACAGATACGCTTGTGGCGCACGTAAACGGAGTTACAAATGGC
>JAVBXL010000214.1 GCA_030824575.1 bacterium
GCCTATCTCTCCGCAGCGCGCGCGCCCGAGACCACCCTCGCCTATCTCGAAGCGCATATCGAACAGGGGCCGGTACTGGAGGCGCAGGGGTTGGCGCTAGGCACCGTTACCGGCATCGCGGCGCAACTGCGCTATCAGGTAACGCTGCGGGGCATGGCAGGCCATGCCGGCACGACGTCGATGCCCTTGCGGCGCGACGCGCTCGCGGGCGCGGCGGAAGCGATGCTGGCGATTGAGGGACTAGCACGCGATGCCGCATCCGACCTCGTCGCCACGGTGGGACGGATCGAGGCGCTGCCGGGCGCGGCCAATGTCATCCCCGGCGAAGTGCGTTTCACCATCGACGTGCGGTCTGGCGATGCGGCTCGGCGCGATAGCGCCGCGGAGGCGATGATCGACGCCATCACCGCCATCGCCGGCCGCCGCCGGCTGGATGTGGCAACGACGCTGGTCCACGACTTGCCTGCCAGTCCGTGCGATCCGCAACTTACGGGCCTGATGGACGCCGCCATCGTCGGCACCGGCCAGCCGCCGTTCCGCCTCGTGTCGGGCGCGGGCCATGATGCAATGGTGATGGCGGCGCTGTGCCCGACCGCCATGCTCTTCATCCGCTGCAAGGATGGGGTCAGCCATAACCCGGCAGAACATGTCGATCCCGCTGACGCGGAAGCGGCATTGCAGGCTATGCTGGGCTTCATAGAGAGATTGGGAGAGTGTGTTGCCACCGCTTGATCCGAACTTATTTGGCGAGATCGACCCGCCCCAGCGGCTGCTGATGGGTCCGGGGCCGGTCAACGCCCATCCCCGCGTTCTGCGCGCCATGTCCGCCGATCTGCTGGGCCAGTTCGACCCGGAAATGACCGGCTATATGAACCAGGTCATGGCGCTGTACCGCCCGATCTTCGGCACTCAGAACCAGTGGACGATGCTGGTAGATGGCACCGCGCGGGCGGGGATCGAGGCGGCGCTGGTCAGCCTGGTCGCGCCGGGCGACACCGTGCTGGTGGTGAATTTCGGCCGCTTCGGCCTGCTGCTTACGGAAATATTGGGCCGCATCGGCGCGCGGGTCGAAACGGTGGAAGCGTCCTGGGGCGAAATCGTGCCGATGGACGCCATCGCTGCCGCGATCGAACGGGTGCAGCCCAGGGTCGTCGCGACCATCCATGGCGACACCTCGACCACCATTGCGCAACCGCTCGACGGGCTGGGCGCGCTCTGCGCGGCGGCGGGGGCGCTGCTCTATGTCGATGCGACCGCGACGATCGGCGGCATGGCAATCGCCGCCGATCGCTGGGGCGCGGACATCGTCACCGGCGGCTTGCAGAAATGCCTGGGCGGGCCTTCCGGCTCGGCGCCGATCACCATCTCCGACAAGGCGGCGGCGTTGATCCAGGGCCGCAAGCGGGTCGAAGCCGGCATCCGCCGCGACGACATCAGCGACGGGGCGGGGCCGCGCATCGGCTCCAACTATTTCGATCTCGCCATGATTATGGATTATTGGAGCGACAAGCGCCTGAACCATCATACCGAGGCAACGTCGATGCTCTATGCCGCGCGGGAATGCGCGCGGATCATGCTGGGCGAGGGGCTGGAGGCCCGCTACGCCCGCCACGAAGCCGCCGGGCGCGCCATGACCATAGGGCTGCGCGCCATGGGGCTGACCGTCTTCGGCGACGACGCGCATCGCATGACCAATGTGACGGGCGTCTTCATTCCGCAGGGCGTGGACGGCGAGCGGGTGCGCACGATGATGCGCGATGCGTTCGAGATCGAGATCGGCACCGCCTTCGGTCCGTTGCAAGGCCGCATCTGGCGGATCGGCACGATGGGCTATAACGCGATGAAGCATAAGGTTCTGATCACGCTCGGCGCGCTGGAGGCCTGCTTGCGGCAGGAGGGGTTCGCCCTGCCCGCGGGTGAAGCGGTGCGCGCTGCGATGGCGGCGTGGGACGCATGACCTCGCCCCGCGACCTTATCGGCTATGGCGCGTCGCCGCCCGATCCGCGCTGGCCGGGCGGCGCGCGGGTCGCGGTGCAGTTCGTCATCAATTATGAGGAAGGCGCGGAGAATAGCGTCCTCAACGGCGACAGGGGGTCCGAAGCCTTCCTGTCCGAAATGGTTGGGGCGCAGAGCCATGCCGACCGGGCGATGGCGATGGAAAGCCTGTATGAATATGGCGGCCGTGCCGGGTTCTGGCGACTGCACCGGATCTTCACGCAGCGCGGCCTGCCGGTCACGGTCTTTGGCGTGGCCAAGGCGATGGCGATGAACCCGGACGCGATCGAAGCGATGCTGGCGGCGGACTGGGAAATCGCCAGTCATGGCCTGAAATGGATCGACTATCAAACCGTGCCCGAAGACGTCGAGCGCGCGCATATTACCGAAGCGATCGCGCTGCACACCAGCCTGACCGGCAGCCGACCGCTGGGCTGGTATCAGGGCCGCACATCGCCCAACACCGCGCGGCTGGTGCGGGAGGAAGGCGGCTTCGTCTATGATGCGGACAGCTATGCCGACGACCTACCCTATTATGATAGGGGGCAACTCATCGTCCCCTATACGCTCGACGCCAACGACATGAAGATGGTCGCCTATAACGGCTTTACCGAGGGCGATCAGTTCTTCCGCTACCTGCGCGACACGTTCGACCAGTTGCGGGAAGAAGGCGGGCGGATGATGTCGATCGGCCTGCATGGCCGCATCGCGGGACGCCCGGCCCGCGCCCGCGCCCTGGCCCGTTTCCTCGACCATGTGATTGCCAGCGGCGACGCCTGGGTCGCGCGCCGCATCGATATCGCCCGCCACTGGATGGAGGTTCACCCGCTATGACGATAGACGATCCCGTGCTGCTCGCCGAAATGACCGCCGCCTTTGCCGAATATGAGCGGGCGCTGATGGAGGACGACATCCCGGCGATGGACGCCCTGTTCCACGATGCGCCGACCACCAACCGATATGGCGTGGGCGAGGTGCTTTACGGCATTGAGGAGATACGGGCGTTCCGCAAGGGTCGCGGCGGATCGCCGCAGCGCACATTGGGGAAGGTCGCAATAACCGTCTATGGCGACGCTTTCGCCACCGCCGACGCCGAATTTTTCCGTGAGAATAGCGACCGGCGCGGTCGCCAGACGCAAAGCTGGGTCAAGTTCGCCGATGGCTGGAAAGTCGTGTCGGCGCATGTCTCGCTGGAGGGAAACACGCATTGACCGGCCCCCAACAAGCATTGTTCGAACATAGCCCTTGGATAGAGGCGCGGGCCGATGCGCGCACGTCGTCCGGGGACCGCTGGGCGGACCTGATGGCGGTGGTCCGCAGCGCCAGCGGCGAGGAGCAACTGGCCCTGATCCGCGCTCATCCCGAACTGGCGGGCAAGGCCGCGATCGACCGAACACTGACCGACGCCTCAGCGGCGGAACAGGCGTCGGCCGGGCTGGATCGGCTGACGCCGCAAGACTATGCGCGCTTCCATGCGCTCAACACCGCCTACCGGGAGCGCTTCGGTTTCCCCTTCATCATCTGCGTGCGGCTGACCGACAAGGCGGGGATATTGACGTCCATGGAAGCGCGTCTGCGCCACGAGCGGGACGAGGAGATCGCCACCGCCATCGCCCAGATCGGCGAGATCGTTCGGTTACGGTTGGGGGATATGACATGAGGGCCGTTCGCATTCCTCCCCGACACGGGGAGGTGGTGCCGCAAAGCGGTGACGGAGGGGGCTATCCTCCTGGCGCAGCGCGTGGGGATATCCCCCTCCACCACCCTGCGGGCGGTCCCCCTCCCCGTATCGGGGAGGAATGGGCATGATCGGCCTGCCCGCCCTGGAAGCGGACCTCGCCCGCCAACTGTCGCTGATCGGCTTCGGCGGCGCGGACTGGACCCGGCCGCGCGCCCATCCCGACGGTCACGTCCATGACGTCGTGATCGTCGGCGGCGGGCAGAGCGGGCTTGCCGCGACCTTCGGGCTGCTCCGCGAGCGGGTGTCCAACATCCTGGTCATCGACGAAAGCCCCGCAGGACTGGAGGGGCCATGGGACAGCTATGCGCGGATGATTACGCTGCGCACGCCCAAGATGCTGAACCCGATCGACTTCGGCGTTCCCGCCCTCACCTATCGCGCCTGGTGGGAGGCGCAGCACGGGACGGCAGGCTGGGACGCGGTCGATAAGATCGCGCGCGGCGACTGGATGGCCTATCTGCGTTGGTATCGGCGGGTGCTGGCGCTGCCGGTGCGCAACGATACGCGCCTGACGCTGATCGAGCCGATCGGGGACGAGCTGCACCGGTTGCATCTGGACGGGCAAGCGCCGCTACTGGCGCGCAAGGTCATATTGGCGACCGGCATCCAGGGCGGCGGGCAGTGGCATACCCCCGCGATGGTCCGCAAGGCCCTGCCCCGCCATCTCTACGCCCACACCAGCGAGCCGATCGACTATGCCGCGCTGGCAGGCAAGCGGATCGGCATATTGGGCGGCGGGGCGTCCGCGTTCGACAATGCCCATGCGGCGATGCGCCTGGGCGTGGCGGAAGCGCATGTCTTCATCCGGCGCAAGAGCCTGCCGCGGATCAACCCGATCCGTTTCATGGAGCGGGTCGGGTTCACTGGCCGCTATCCTGCACTCGATGACGCGACCAAATATCGGGTGATGGCGAGTTTCCTGGGACATAACCAGCCGCCCACCAACGACACCTTCGATCGCGCGGCGGCCTGGCCCGGTTTCGCGCTGCATCTGGGCGCGCCATGGCTGGATGTGAGACAAGAAGATGGACAGGTCTGCGTGAACACGCCGCAGGGCGAACAGATGTTCGATTTCGTGGTCCTGTCGACCGGCCTGGTCAGCGACCCCGGCCTGCGCCCCGAACTGGCGGGGCTGGCACCGCATATCGCGCGCTGGGCCGATCGCTTCACCCCGCCGGCCAGCGAAGGCAATACGCTGATCGACGCGCATCCCTATCTCGGCCCCGGCTTTCAACTCCTGCCACGCGACGCGGCGGGCGAGGCAGCCCTGCACGGCTTGTTCGCCTTCAACTATTCGGCGCTCATCAGCCTGGGCCTCTCCGCCTCGGCCCTGTCGGGGTTGCAGACCGCCCTGCCCCGGCTGGTCCGCGGCATCACCGACCAGCTGTTCCTGGACGACAAGGACGCGCTGGTCGCCGACCTGATCGCCTATGATGAAGCGGAATTTATCGGCCAATGGCCGCGCCAGGAGGCGGCCGAATGACCAGCCTGTCCACCCATGTCCTCGACACCGCCCATGGCTGCCCGGCCGACGGGGTGGCGATCCAATTACTGTCAGCGGACGGCGCGCTATTGTTCGCAGGCGCCACCAATGCGGACGGGCGCTGCCCCGGCCTGCCCCCGATCGATCCCGGCCGCTACCAGCTGACATTCGCGGTCGCGGCCTATTATCGGGCGCGCGGGACCGTGCTGGCCGACCCGCCTTTCCTTGACGTTATAACTGTCCAGTTCGGTGTTTCAGACGATGGCCATTATCATGTGCCGTTGCTGCTATCGCCCTATGGCTATTCGACTTATCGGGGCAGTTGAAATGAGCGGCGTGCGTTTCCTGCTGGATGGCGTCGTAGTGGAAATCCCGCAGGTCGATCCCACCGCGACCCTGCTCGATCATCTACGCTATCGCCTTGGGCGGACGGGCACGAAGGAGGGCTGCGCCGAGGGCGATTGCGGCGCTTGCACCGTGCTGGTGGGCGAACTGGACGGCGACGGCATCGCGTGGCGGGCGCTTAATAGCTGCATCCTCTTCCTGCCGATGCTGCATGGCAAGGCGCTGCTGACGGTAGAGAGTTTGGGTGACGATAGCGCGCTCACGCCGTTGCAGGCTTGCATGGCAGCCAACGGCAGTTCGCAATGCGGCTTCTGCACCCCCGGTTTCGTCATGTCGCTGCATGGCCGGTGCATCGGCGCGCGCGGTCACGACCTGCCGGTTGCCGATATCGTGGCGGGCAATCTGTGCCGCTGCACCGGCTATGGTCCGATATTGGACGCGGCGGAGAGCGTGCCGACGCTGCCGCGCGACGATGCCGGCACGGTCGCGGCGTTGCGGGCGATCGCATCGGACCAGACCGTCGTGGGCAGCGCTGGTGCGCGGCGCTGGTTCATCCCCCGCACCGCACAAGCGCTGGCCGACCTGCTGGCTGCCCATCCCGACGCACGGCTGGTGGCGGGGGCGACCGACGTCGGCCTGTGGGTGACGAAGGGGCTGCAAACGCTGGAGACATTGATCTTCATCGGCGACATTGCGGAATTACAGGCGATCGATGAAGAACCGGACAGCCTGACGATCGGCGCGGGGGTGCGCTATGCCGACGCCCATGCCGCGTTCGCGCGGTTGCACCCGGACTTGGGCGAACTGGTGCGGCGGATCGGCGGATTGCAGGTGCGCAACGCCGGGACGGTCGGCGGCAACATCGCCAACGGATCGCCGATCGGTGACGGGCCGCCCGCGCTGATGGCGCTGGGTGCCAGGCTGACGCTGCGCAGCGCCATGGGGCGGCGGACGATAGCGCTGGAGGATTATTTCCTGGCATATGGGCAGCAGGACCGGCGGCCGTTCGAATTTGTCGAAAGCGTCCATATCCCCCGTCCCGCCGCGACAGACATCATCCTGATCGGCAAATTGTCCCGTCGGTTCGACAGCGATATTTCGGCGGTGTGCGGTGCGATCCGGCTAGGGATGGAGGGCGAACGGATCGTCGAGGCGCGGGTCGCCTTTGGTGGCATGGCGGCAACGCCGAGCCGGGCGCTGGCTTGCGAAGGCGCGCTGACGGGCCAGTCTTTGACACAGGCGACGATCGCGGACGCGGTGGCCGCGCTGGGTGAGGATTATGATCCGTTGAGCGATGTGCGCGGAAGCGCCGCTTATCGGATCGAAACGGCGGCCAGCCTGTTGTGGCGGTTGTGGCATCGGGAGTCGCGCGCGCCGGTATCTCTGCTGGCGCTGGAGGCCGAACATGGCTGAGCGCGATCCCGGCCTGCCGGCGCTGGCGAAACCGTCCAACCCGCATGACAGCGCCGCCCTGCATGTCAGCGGCCTCGCCCGCTATGCCGACGACCTGCCGGAACCGACGGCGATGCTGCACCTGGCCTTCGGTCAAAGCAAGGAGGCCCATGCGCGCATCACGGCGATCGACCTGACCGCCGTGCGCGCCGCGCCGGGCGTGGTCGCGGTCTATACCGCCGCCGACATTCCGGGTGCCAATGATGTCAGCCCGGTCGCGGGCGACGATCGGCTGCTGGCAGATCGCGAGGTCATCTGCGTCGGCCAGCCCATCTTCCTGGTGGCTGCGACCAGCCAGCGCGCCGCGCGGCAGGGCGCACGGTTGGGCGAGATCGCCTACGAACCGCTGCCCGCGCATCTGACGATTGCGGACGCCCGCGCTGCCGCGTCGTTGATCGAGCCGACCCAGCGCATGGCGCGGGGCGACGCCGCCGCCGCGCTGGCGCAGGCGCCCCATCGTCTGACCGGTGGCTTCGACATGGGCGGGCAGGATCATTTCTATCTGGAGGGCCAGGTCGCGATCGCGACGCCGGGTGAGGATGGACAGATGCATGTCCTGTCCTCCACCCAGCATCCCAGCGAAGTGCAGCATCTGGTCGCGCATATGCTCTGTCGCCGTTCCGCCGACGTGACGGTCGAGGTGCGGCGCATGGGCGGCGCGTTCGGGGGCAAGGAGACCCAGGCCGCTCTCTTCGCCGCTGCCGCTGCTCTGGTCGCGGACAAGACGGGACGCCCCGCCAAGTTCCGCTGCGACCGCGACGACGATATGGTGATGACTGGCAAGCGGCATGACTTCCGGGTCGATTATGAGACGGGCTTTGACGCACAGGGCCGCGTACTGGCACTCAAGCTGGGGCTCGCTTCCCGCTGCGGCGCGACCGTCGACCTCTCCCCCGCGATCAACGACCGGGCGATGTTCCATGCTGACAATTGCTATCACCTCCCCGCGATCGAGATTATTTCGGAACGGCTGAAAACCCACACAGTCTCCGCAACAGCCTTTCGCGGCTTTGGCGGACCGCAAGGGATGCTGGCGATCGAACGGGTCATGGACGATGTCGCCGCGCATCTGGGCGTCGATCCGATCGATGTGCGGATCGCCAATCTCTATGGCCCCGGCCGCGATGTGACGCCTTATGACATGCAATTGACGGACAATATAGCGCCCCAGCTGATCGCCCGGTTGCGCGCGGACGCCCGCTATGACGCACGGCGGCAGGCGATCGCCGCGTTCAACGCGCGCAATCCGGTGTTGAAGAAAGGGATCGCGCTAACCCCGGTGAAATTCGGCATCAGTTTCACCACCACGCATCTCAACCAGGCCGGCGCGCTGGTCCATGTCTATGCCGACGGCAGCATCCAGATCAATCATGGCGGCACCGAGATGGGGCAGGGTCTCTATATCAAGGTGGCGCAGGTGGTGGCCGATGTGTTCGCCGTGCCAGTGGGACAGGTGCGGATCACCGCGACGCGGACGGACAAGGTGCCCAATACCTCCGCGACGGCGGCGTCGTCGGGCGCGGATTTGAATGGCATGGCGGCCTACAACGCCGCGATGACGATCCGCGACCGGCTGACTGCCTTCGCTGCGCGCAGCTTTGGTTGCGGAGAGAAAGCCGTGCGTTTCTCGGACGGTGTGGTGCAGATCGGGACGGAATGGATGGGCTTCGGCGACCTCTGCCGCAAGGCGCATATGGGCCGCATCTCGCTCTCCTCGACCGGCTATTACGCCACGCCCGACATCGTTTATGACCGCGCCGCACATAAGGGGCGGCCTTTTTACTATTTCGCCTATGGCGCAGCGGTGGCGGAGGTGGCGATCGACACGCTGACCGGCGAGCATCGGGTGCTGGCGGTCGATATCCTGCATGATGTCGGCAAATCGCTGAACCCGGTGATCGACATCGGCCAGATCGAGGGCGGCTTCCTGCAAGGCCAGGGATGGCTCACCACCGAGGAACTCGTGTGGGATGACAAGGGCCGGCTGCTGACCCATTCGCCCGCAACCTACAAGATCCCGACCGCGTCGGACCGGCCGCGCCATCTGTCGATCCAGCTGTGGGACGGGGAGAATGTGCAGCCGACGATCAACCGGTCCAAGGCGGTGGGCGAGCCGCCCTTCATGCTGGCCATCTCGGTCTTTTCCGCGCTTCATCAGGCGATCGCCGCCGTCGCGCCGGACAAGCGCGCTTTGCCCCCGCTGGATGCACCAGCCACGCCCGAACGGATATTGCGCGCCATCGCGGACCATCGCGCCGCATGAGCGACTGGCTGGCATGGATGAAGAATGTGGCGGCGAGCGAACCGGCCGCGCTGGTCAGCGTACTGGCGAGCGAGGGGTCGGCACCGCGGGGCGCGGGCACGCGGATGCTGGTGAGCGCCGACCGGCTGTTCGGGACGATCGGCGGGGGCCAATTGGAGCACCGCGCAATCGAGCAGGCGCACATCATATTGGCGCTGCCGCCGGGCAGCTGGCGGGTGCAGGATTATCCGCTGGGACCGTTGCTGGGCCAATGTTGCGGCGGGCGGGTGCGGTTGCTGATCGAGCATGTCGATCCCGCTGCGCTCGACTGGCTGGCCGATGCAGCGGAGGAGCGGGTGCTGGTGTCGACCCTGACGCCGGGACGGATCGAGCGCCATGTCAGTGCGAAGGCCGCACCCACCGCGCTGTCGGCGCGGGGCGACCGGCCGCGCGAGGGCGCGACCTTCGCCGAGATGATCGGCCAGCGCCGCCGCCCGCTCTATCTGTTCGGCGCGGGCCATGTCGGCCAGGCGATCGCCCGCCATGCGCAGGCGCTACCGCTACGCCTCGCCTGGTTCGACACGCGGCCCTTGTTCGAGACGATCGACGGCGTCGCCATCGTGCCGGAGGATGCGATCGCGCAATGTGTGACTGAAGCGCCCGATGACGCCGCGATGCTGATCCTGACCCATGACCATGCGCTCGACTATCGGCTGACCCGCGCTGCGCTGGAGCGGGGACCGATCGCCTTTGTCGGCCTCATCGGATCACAGACCAAGCGGGCGCGATTCCATAGCCGAATGGAGCGCGACGGCGTTTCGCAGACGGCGCGCGCGCGGCTGACCTGCCCGATCGGGATAAGCGGCGTGACCGGCAAGGAACCGGACGTGATCGCCATCGCGGCCCTCGCGCAATTGTTGCAACTGGAGCGGTCATGACGGTCCGGGCCTTTCGCGGCGAAATCCTGTCGGTGGCGCATGATCCTCTGATCTGTCCCGACGCCGTGCGGCATGAGCCGGACGGACTGCTGGTGGTGGAGGATGGCATCATCGTCGCGCGCGGCGCTTATGCCGACCTCGCGCCGGTTCACGCCGATGTTCCGGTCGAGACGCTGCCGGGACTGATCGTGCCGGGCTTCATCGACGCCCATGTCCATTATCCGCAGATGGACCGGATCGCCTCGCATGGCGAACAACTGCTCGACTGGCTTGATCGCCATATCTTTCCGGCGGAAAAAGCCTTCGCCGACCGCAGCCATGCCGACCTGGTCGCCGGGCTGTTTCTGGACGAACTGCTGCGGAACGGCACCACCAGCGCCCTGGTCTTTCCCACCGTCCATGCCCATTCGGTCGATGCGCTGTTCAACGCGGCGCTTGCCCGGAATATGCGGATAATTTCCGGCAAAGTGCTGATGGATTTGGGACCGGAGGGGCTGGCCGACACGCCGGAAACGGCACGTACCGAGAGCGAGGCGCTGATCGGCCGGTGGCGCGGCAAGGGGCGGCTGGGTTACGCCGTGACGCCGCGTTTCGCGCTGACCTCGTCCGATACGCAGCTGCATATCGCAGGCGCGCTGCTGGCGACGCATCCAGATGTGCTGCTGCACACCCATCTGGCCGAGAATGAACGCGAATGTGCGGCGGTGGCGGCGCGTTTCCTCGACGCGGCCGACTATCTGGACGCCTATGACCGTTTCGGGCTGGTGGGCGCGCGGTCGGTCTTCGCCCACGGCATCCATCTGTCCGACCGCGCCTGCGCCCGGATGGGGGAGAGCGGCGCGGGGATCGCGGTCTGCCCGACCTCCAACCTGTTTCTGGGGTCGGGCTTTTTCGACTTCAGCCAAGCCGCGCGGCATGGGTTGAAGCTTGGCCTTGGCACCGATGTTGGCGCAGGCACCAGCTTTGCAATGCTGTACACCGCCGGGATCGCCTATCAGGCGGCGCTGATGCGCGGGCATCGGCTCGATCCGTTTCGCGCGCTGTATCTGGCCACGGCGGGCAGCGCGGCGCTGCTGCATATCGGCGATAAGGTCGGCGGATTGCTGCTAGGGCAGGAGGCCGATTTCCTCGTGCTGGACCCTGCCGCTACGCCGCTGCTGGCGAGACGCACCATCGGCGCGGACATTGCCGAACGGCTGTTCGCGTTGCAGATATTGGGCGATGACCGGGCCGTCGCGGGCACCTATATCATGGGGCGGCGCGTCGACTGCGCATGATGGAAAGACGATGACGATCAAGCTTATCTGCCTCGATGCCGACGACACGCTCTGGCACAATATGCGCCATTTCAATGCCACCGAAGAAGCGCTGGTGGCGATGTTGCAGCCCTTCGCCGACGATCATGTCACGCGCGACCGGTTGATCGCGTGCGAAACGCGCAACCTCAAACTTTATGGCTATGGGGCCAAGGGCTTCACTTTGTCGATGATCGAGACGGCCGTGGACCTGGCGGGCGACAATCTGTCCAAGTCGCTGGTATCCGATATCCTGGCCGCCGGGCGCACCCTGCTCGCCCATCCGGTCGAACTGTTCGACGATGTGCTGGAGACGCTGGAGGCGTTGTCGCATCTGGGCAAGGTCGTGCTGGTGACGAAAGGTGACCTGCTGCACCAGGAAAGCAAGCTGGCGGCGTCCGGGCTGGGCGACCTGTTCAGCGGGATCGAAATCGTCAGCGACAAGACGCCGGACACCTTCACCCGAATCTTCGCCCAATATGGCGTTGCGGGGGACCAGGCGGTGATGGCCGGCGATTCGCTGCGGTCGGACATCAACCCCGCGCTGGAGGCGGGGGCCTGGGCGGCGTATATCCCGCAGGACGGTGCGTGGGCGCATGAAATGGGCCGGGTGCCCGATGACCATGCGCGCTTCCGCCTGCTGGACCGGCTAGGCGATTTGCCGGATTGGGTGCGGTCGATCCATTGATGCGCGCATTGCGGCAACACGCCGTCGCCGGGATTGCATTTGCGGGCGGCGGCGTGCCCGCCTAGAGTCGGGGCCATGATCGATCTCGACGCCTTTATCACTGGCCTGCCCAAGGCCGAACTCCATCTCCATATCGAGGGTAGCCTGGAGCCGGAACTGATGTTCGCCCTCGCCCGGCGCAATGGCGTCGCCATCCCTTATGCGGATGTGGAAGCGGTGCGTGCTGCCTATGCGTTCGGCAATTTGCAGGATTTCCTCGACATCTATTATGCCGGGGCGGACGTGCTGCGGACGCAGCAGGATTTCCACGACCTCGCCACCGCCTATTTCGATCGCGCCGCGGCCGACGGCGTTGCCCATGCCGAAATCATGTTCGACCCGCAGACCCACACAGCGCGCGGCATCCCCTTCGCCGCGGTGATCGAGGGGCTGTTGTCCGCTTGTGCCGAAGCGCAGGCGCGCCATGGCATGACCAGCCTGCTGATCCTGAGCTTCCTGCGCCACCTGAGCGAGGAGGACGCCGTTGCGACGCTGGCGGAAGCCGAACCCTGGCTTGATCGGATCGCAGCGGTCGGACTCGATTCCTCGGAAATGGGCCACCCGCCCGAGAAATTCACGCGCGTGTTCGCCACGGCGCGGGAGAAGGGCCTCCGCCTGGTCGCCCATGCGGGGGAGGAAGGGCCGCCCGCCTATGTGATGCAAGCGCTCGATTTGCTGAAAGTTGACCGGATCGACCATGGCAACCGCGCGCTGGAAGATGCTGCGCTCGTCGAACGGCTGGCGCGCGAAGGCATGACGCTGACCGTCTGCCCGCTTTCCAACCTCAAGCTCTGCGTGATTGATGCGATCGAAGATCATCCGATCGACCGCATGCTGGCGCTGGGCCTGAAAGCGACCATCAATTCGGACGACCCCGCTTATTTCGGTGGCTATGTCGCGGACAATTATCGGGCGGTCGCGGGGGCACGCGGGCTGGACCGGGGTCAACTGGCGACATTGGCGCGCAACAGCTTTACCGGCTCGTTCCTGCCGGAGGAGGCCGTGGCCGCGCATCTGGCTGGGCTGGACGACTATCTGGCAGAACAGGCTTAAAATCGCATGCTGTCATGCTCCGGCGAAGGCCGGAGCATGGCTTACCTAAACATCACCGTCGCCAAGCCAATGTTCGGTCCGGGGCGGCAGATATTGGGCGATTCGATCAAGCATCAGTTCGGGATCGCGCTCGATCAGCAGCATCGCGCGATGTTCGGGCTTCAGGAACCCCTCCGCCACGACATGATCGATAAAGCCCGACATGCCGCTGTAGAAGCCGTTGACGTCCAGCATCCCCACCGGCTTTTCATGATAGCCCAGTTGCGACCAGCACCAAGCCTCGAACATCTCTTCAAAGGTGCCAATGCCGCCGGGCAGCGTCACGAATCCGTCCGCCAGCTTCGCCATCAGCGCCTTGCGCTCATGCATGGTCTGGACGACATGCAGTTCGCTGATCCCCTGATGGTCATGTTCGCGGGCGCGCAGCGCTTCGGGGATGACGCCGATCACCTCGCCGCCCGCTGCGCAGGCTGCATCGGCGACCACGCCCATCAGGCCGACGGTGCCGCCGCCATAGACCAGGCCGATGCCGCGCTGCGCCAGCAATGTCCCGAACTGCTCCGCCGCTTCTCGATAGACAGGTAGCCGCCCCGGCGACGAACCGAGGAACACGCAGATCCGCATCCGCCCGTCGCGGCCGCTCTTGTCCCCGCTCAGGACAGGCGCTCAGGCACGGACAGCGCCTCCTCCACGATATCGTCGCTGGCGCCGACCGATTCCCAGGGAAAAACGAACCAGCGCTTGTCGCTGTCGCGATCGATCATGCTCGCCCAATAATCGACCGTCTGGCGCGACCGGCTGTTGGACATCAGCACGGCGAAGCGCAGATTGCTGGCGTCGCAGCGATTGTCGGCCAGCAAGCGGCGGATATAGTCGATCGTGCCGCCGCTGTCGTTGATGTCGTCCACGAACAGCAGTTTCACGCCGGCCGCGCTCTTGGCCGCGACCTTGCCCAGCAGTTCGTCGGCAAAGCCCGGCACCTTGCTGCTATGGTCGATCGAGAGCATCGGCAGTTTGAGCTGGTGCGAGATATAGACCGCCGGGACCAGTCCGCCGCGGCCGATGCCGATGATGAAGTCGGGCGTCCAGTCGCCCTCCCCCACCTGGCGCGCGACGGTCTGCACGTCGGCGAGGAAGGCGTCATAGCCGATGTAGAAAAGTTCGGGTTCAGCGGTGCTGCTCATGAAAAGCGAATCCAGTTGGTCGGGGATGGATATGAGCATGCCGATTATCCCGCCTGCGCCAAGGGGGCAATCGGCGGTAACGCGGATCAGAGGTCGGCGCGTTCGATCGAGACGGGATAGCTGAGTTGCGCAAAGCCGCTCTCTATCTCGCCCAGGACGATCCCCGCCGCGTAAGACGGGGTGCGCGCCGCCGCGGTGCAGAGCGCCAGCGTCATCGGCCGCAGGATCGGATCGGAAATGCGGGTGAAGGAAAGGGTGCCGCGCTGCACCTCCGTAATCACGTCGAGCGAGGTCAATATGCCGATGCCGACCCCCTGCATGACCAGCGAGGTGATCATCTGGATATTGTCGGAACTGGCGGCGGGTTCGATCATGAGGCCGCTGGTCCCTTCCAGCACGGCGATCTGCTGGCACACCGCCAGCGGCTCGGCCGGGACGATCAATGGCGATCCGGCGCAGGCGGAAAAGCGGGCCTCGCGCTGCTCGCCAAAGGGGTGGCCGGCGGGGGTGAGGAAGCCCAGGACGACCTCGACAAAGGAGCGCACGGTCAGGTCGCGATAGGATTGCGGTTCGAACAATATGCCGAAATCCGCTTCGCCGCTGGCAATGGCTTCGCGCACCCGGTCGTTTTCCAGCACCCGCACGCCAATGGTGATGCCCGGATAGCGGCTCTGGATCGCGCGGATCGCGCCGGGGATATAGCCCTTCGCCAGCGCGTCGATGATGGCGATGTCGACATGGCCACGCTTGAGGCCGCGCAGATCCTCTATCTGGGCGCGAACGTCGGACAGATTTTTCTGCCAGCGCCCGCCCGCCGCCATCATGATTTCCCCGGCCGCGGTCAGACGCAGGCCGGTTGGCAACCGTTCGAACAGCGGCATCCCCAAGTCCGCCTCCACATTCAAAATCTGTCGGTCGATGGCGGAAGCGGAGATATTGAGTTCGTCCGCCGCCTTGCGGATCGACCCCAGTCGGCCGACCGCCATGAAGTAGCGCAGAAAACGCGAAAATGCCGGCATGGACCCACCCTAATTTTTGCAACACTCCGTAGGATTCATTGCGTTTGATCGCATCAGGTCAAGCCCTTAATCGCACCGCAGAGTGAAATAGTGGGGATGCAAGGGTGGTGGGGTCCGCAAGACAGGCGATGATGGCGATGGCCGTGACGGTCGCGGCGCTGGCCTGCCCGTCATTGGGCCGTGCTGCCGAACCGCCTGTGCCGGCGCTGCCGTCCGTCAAGCCGATCCCGGTCAAGGTCATCGTCGTCGCCAATTTCGAACCCGGCGAGGATATGGGCGATGCGCCCGGCGAGTTCCAGCTCTGGGCCGAGCGCGAGAAGCTGACTGAGGTCATCCCGATCAAGGGTGCGCTACACCCGCTGCGCCGCAATGCGGCAGGACTATACGGCATGTGCTGGGGCAGCCCGGACACGATGTTGGGCGGCGTTGCCGAACAGTTGATGAGCCTTTTGCTCGACCCGCGCTTCGATTTCAGCAAGACCTACTGGCTGTTTACCGGCATATCGGGCGTCGATCCGCAAATCGCATCGGTCGGCAGCGCCGCCTGGTCGCGCTGGGTGGTGCAGGGCGACACATTGCGGGAATTTGACGATCGCGAAGTGGGCAAGGACTGGCCCTATGGCCTGTTCGCAATCGGAGCCGACGCGCCCAACACGCTGCCCCAGAATACCGAGAGCTTCGCTGGCTTCACCGATACCGGCAAGCTGACGATGTCGGTGAAGCTGAACCAAAGCCTGGCGCAATGGGCCTATGATCGCACCAAGGATGTGGCCATTCCCGACAGTCCGGCGCTGCAAAAGGCGCGGGCAGCGTGGGCCGGCTATCCCAATGCGCAAAAGCCGCCCTTCGTGCTGATGGGCGAGACGCTGGGGTCAGTCCGCTACTGGCATGGCCCCGGCCGCACCCAATGGGCGCGCGACTGGGTGAAGCTGTGGACCGGCGGCAAGGGTCGCTTCGCCATGACCAACATGGAAAGCCAATCGCTGGCCGGCGCCATGGCGATCGCCGCGAAACAAAGGCTGGTCGACCCGGCGCGCGTGCTGGTATTGCGCACCGGCAGCAATCCGTCCATGCCGCCGCCGGGCCGATCGGCCGTCGAAAGCGTCGCCGATGAGGGCGCGGGCCAGGTCGCGGCTTTTGAGGCCAATTATCGCGTCGGCGTGCCGGTGGTGCATGAATTGCTGAGCCATTGGGACAGCTACAAGGATCATGTGCCGGGAACCGATCCGCAATGAAGCGTGGCCTGGCCCTCATGACCTCGCTGGCCGTGCTGTCGCCGGCTGCGGCGCAGACGACAAGCGGAGAAGCGGCTGCGGCCGCCCTGTTCGACCGGCTGGCGGACAGTCCGCCCGCGCTGCGGCTGTTCCTCAAGGCGATGCCCAAGGGCGGCGACCTGCACAATCATCTGGGCGGCACCCCCTATGCGGAAGATTATCTGCGCTGGGCGGCGCAGGCGGGCCTGTGCGTGGACGATAGCGGCACCCGCGTCGTCGCGCCGCCCTGCCCCGAAGCGCGGACGGTCAAACATGTGGGCGAACAGACCCCCTTCGCCTTCGCCCGGCTGGTCGATGCCATGTCGACGCGCGGCGTGCAGCAGGGCGTGGGCGCCAATGACGTGTCCGGCCATACGCAGTTTTTCGGCAGTTTCGAACGGTTCGGCCCGACTGGCCCGGTCGCGGACACCGGCGCCTTGGTTGTCGCACGGCAAGTCGCGGCGGGCGATCGGGTTGGCTATTTGGAACTGATCCACAATCCCGACGCACTGATCGCAGCGACGCTGGGCGCAGCGGACGTAAAGCTGGACGCCAGCGGCCTGGCTGCCTTTTACAGCCAAGCGATCAAGGCGGCGAAGCCCGTCATCGATCGGGCGATCGCGGAACTGGATGCGAACGAAGCAGCGGCGGGCAAGGCGCTGGCCTGTGGCGGCGCGAACCCCGATCCCGGCTGCGGCATCGCCATCCGCTATCTCGCGTGGGGATGGCGCGACCTTCCCCCGGCGCAGGCCTTCACCTCGCTGATCCTCGCCTTCGCCTTGGCCGATCGCGATCCGCGCTATGTCGGCATCAACATCGTGCAGCCGGAAGATTGGGTGATCGCGCTGCGCGACTATGACCTGCACATGGCGATGGTCCGCTTTCTGGCGGAGCGGCACCCCCGCGTGCATCGCACCCTGCACGCGGGCGAACTGGCGTTCGGCCTAGTGCCGCCCGCCGGCTTGCGCGACCATATCGCCAAGGCGCTGGACGCCGGCGCAGAGCGGATCGGCCATGGCACCGCTATCGCTTACGAGGATGACGCCATCGCCACCCTGGCGCGGATGGCGCGCGACGATGTCGCGGTGGAAATCAACCTGACCAGCAATGCTGTCATATTGGGGGTGAAGGGCGACGATCACCCGCTGCGCCTTTATCGCCGGGCGGGCGTTCCGACGCTGCTGTCGACAGACGACCAGGGCATATTGCGCACCGACATGACCCAGGAATATCTGCGCGCCGCGCGCGAACAGGGCATGGGCTATGCGGATCTCAAGCAGATGGCGCGCACCAGCCTAGAGCAGGCGTTCGTCGACGGGGCCAGCATTTGGGCGGACAGGCATGTTGGCACACGCGCCCCGCCCTGCGCCGCGGGCTGGACCGACGATCGCTGTCGCAGTCTCGCACGATCCAGTTCCAAGGCCGCACTTCAAATCCAATTGGAGGAAGATTTCCAGGCTTTCGAAGGTGTTACCGTTTCCAGCTTTAATAAATCGATCGTGCCGTAAAAACTCGACGAAGACTGAAATAATAACGATAAAAACAAGACATTTTCTTTGCTGCGCCGCGTCAAGACTATTAGCATGACGCATTGCAGCATCAAAAATTTTCATAGGAGAGGCAGACAGCAGGGACAACCGGCTGGCGAAGCTGTGGGGATTTACGCTTCGTCGCCATTATAAAGGGGGCTCAACATGGCGCATTATCTGCCTTTTCATCGTTCTAATAATCATGCTGCGCGGCAACATCGTTCGCGACCGGGATCGACCGCCATCGCCACGCTGGCGTTGCTGTCCTGCACCGCCCTAAGTCCTGGGCTGAGTTCCGCCGCCTGGGCGCAGACGCCCGCGCCGGAGGATGCGCCAGAGCCGACCGCCGAAATCGTCGTCACCGGCGCACTCGACGCGCTGCCGATCAAGAATGTCGGTTCGATTTTCGGCTTCGACAAGACGATCCTTGAAACCCCGCGCTCCGCATCGACCATCAGCAGCGAGCAGATGGAGCGGTTCGGCATCACCGACATTTATGACTTGGTTGCGCAGGCGCCCGGCACCTTCACCAACAGCTTCTTCGGCGTCGGCGGCGCGCTCGACATTCGCGGCACGCCCGGCGAAGTCTATTTCCGCGGCATGCGTCGCCTGGACAATCCGGGCAACTATCCCACGCCCATCGGCGCATCGGACCGCATCGACATCGTCCGCGGCCCGGCGTCGCCCATTTTCGGTCCCTCCAAGACCGGCGGCTACATGAATTTCGTGCCGAAATCGGCGCGCGTCGCCGACGGCAAGCTGCGCGACAAGGCGAGTGGCGAAATCAGCTACACCCGCGGCAGCTGGGACATGAACGTAGTCAAGGGCAATGTCTCCGGCCCACTGAAGATCGGCGAGCAGGAATTTGGTTACAGCCTGTTCGGCCAATATGAGGATGACGGCAGCTATTATCGCAACATGTCGACCAAGCAGACCATCCTGCAAGGCTCCTTCGACACCGACCTGTCCGACCATGTCCGCATCGAATTTGGCGGCCAGTATCAAAATTACAAAGGCCAGCAAAATGGCGGCTGGAACCGCCTGACCCAGGCGCTGGTCGACGACGGCACCTATATCACCGGACAGGCACAGCCGCTGGATACCAGTGGCGACGGGCAGATTTCGCAGCAGGAAATCAAGGCTTCGGTACCGGGCGGATTCTCAATCTTCGGCAACTTCTCCTGCCCCAACAGCACCTTCAGCCCCTTCGCCAGCGGCTTTACCGACGCCTGCTTCACGTCGACCTATCCCAGCCTGGCGCTGACCAACACCGGCACGACGAAGCTCAGTCGCCGCGATGTGCTGACCGGCAAGGACGACCGTTTGGTCAACCGGGGTTCGACCTTCTACTTCGACGCTATCTACACCGCGGACAGCGGTTTCGAGCTGAAGAACCAGTGGTTCTACGACAGCTATGAAAATATGAACGAGAACGCCTATGGCTTCGCACAATTCCATGACAGCTGGGTGATCGAGGACAAGATCGTCGCATCCAAGACGCTGGAAAGCAGCGCGGGCAAATTCTCCTTCCAGCTGTCGCCGTCGGTCCGCTACACCAAGTTCGCGCATGGCGACGACTTCAACTATGAATATTTCCACCGCGTCGACCTGACGGTGGGCTATGATGCGTTGTCGGACCGGTTGCTGTCGACCGAGTGCGATTGCGACTACACCAATTATGTCGTCGGCCATTATAGCGACCTGGCGCTCGCGGGGCTGGTCGATCTCGACTTCGCCTTCGGCTTGGATGTGACGCTGGGCGCGCGCTACGACCATCTGGACGTCAAGGCGACCAACATCACCTCGAAGATGGAAGCCCCCGCGGCCGGCCTGGCGGCGAACAATGCCAGCGGCAGCAAGGGCGCCTGGTCCTGGTCGGGCAGCGCATCCTACAAGCTGCCCTTCGGCCTGATCCCCTATGGCACCATCGCGAAGCAATCGACGGTGATCGCGGGTCAAGGGGCGGAAATCTATCCGGCCGATGTCGCGGGTGGCACCTTCCTGTCCGCCTCCAAACTCTATGAAGGCGGCATCAAGGGCAGTTGGCTCGACAACAAGCTCTATGCGGCCGTGTCGGTCTATAAGCAGAAGCGCACCGATTATAATATTCAGTCGATCACGGTGAACCAGTCGGTCGAGACGAAGGGGCTGGAGGCGGAATTTCGCTGGTCGGTCGATCGGCACCTGCTCATTACCGGCGCTTACACCCACACCAATGTCTATAATCTGACCGCGTTGCAGGACGGCAGCCTGTTCAGCTTCTTTGGCATCGAGGATCTGGTGAACGTGTCCGATCCGACCCTCTATCTGGGCGGCCAGCCGATCGGGCTGGTGCCGATCAACAGCAGGAACGATTCCAAGCGTGCGGGTATTCCTGAAAATATGTATTCGGCCACCGCAACCTATGCGTTCGACTTCGGCCTCGCCCTGTCGGGCAGTCTGGTGCATGTCGAGTCGGTCTATTCGGGCCAAAGCCAGGCGGTGAAGCTGCCGGCCTATACCACCGTGGACCTGGGTGTATCGTTCGAAACCGGACCGATGCTGTTGCGCCTGGTCGTGAAGAACGCGACCAACGAGGAATATTTCCGCGCCAACTTCACCGAATTGTTCGGCAGCACCATCGTCCTGCCGGAACGGCCGCGCAGCTTCCAGGCGTCCGCCGTCTATAAATTCTGATCTGTTTCGGGGAGCGCAGCATCTCTGTGCTCCCCGTCCCTTTTACCGGAAGGCCCTGCGCCGATGCCATTTGCTGTCCGCCGCCTGATTGGGACTGCCTGGGCCTGCCTTGCCCTGTTTGGGGTCGGGACGGCCGGGGCCGCGTCACCAACGGTCGATGCCGTTCTTGCCTGTGTCCCCGGCAAGCCGTGCGCCACGAGCCTGCCCGTCCGCATGGTCATCGTCACCATGTTCGAAATCGGCGCGGATGAGGGCGATGCCCCCGGCGAGTTCCAGTTGTGGAAGGAAAGACGGCAGCTAAATGTCCGCATCCCCTTCCCCCAATCCTGGCACGACCTCTATTACAACCCAGACACCCAGATATTGGCGATGGTGACCGGCGTCGGCACCGCGCGGTCCGCCACCGCGACCATGGCGCTGGGCCTCGACCCACGCTTCGACCTGTCCAAAGCCTATTGGCTGGTCGCAGGCATCGCCGGCATCGACCCGCAGGACGCATCAATCGGATCGGCCGCTTGGGCGCGCTACAGCGTCGACGGCGATCTGGTCCATGAGATTGACGCACGCGAAATACCCAAAGGCTGGGCATCGGGCTTCTTCGCGCTCGACCGCAAGGGACCGGACGACCTCAATCCGCCTGATACCGATGGCCGGACCTTCGCCATGAACCCCAAGCTGGTCGACTGGGCCTATGCCCTGACCAAAGACACGCCCCTACCCGACGATCCGGGCGTGGCGGCGGCGCGGGCAGCCTATAAGGGCTATCCCAATGCCCAGCGCCCGCCCTTCGTCCTGATCGGCGACCAATTGTCGGCCATGACCTTCTGGCACGGCAAGCTAATGAACGACTGGGCCAATGACTGGGTCAAGCGCGCCACCCAGGGCAAGGGCGAGTTTGTCACCTCCGCCATGGAAGAAACAGGTACGTTCCAGGCGCTGACCTATCTGGACAAGGTCGGACGGGCGGACAAGCAGCGGGTCATGCTGTTGCGATCGGGCAGCAACTATTCCATGCCGCCGCCCGGCGTGACCGCCGCCGACAATCTACTGCGTGAAAATGAAGGCTATTCCGGCATGCGGGCATCACTCGAAAGCCTGTATCTGGTCGGATCGAAAGTCGTGGACGAATTGCTGGATCATTGGGACCGGTACGAGCAGGCACCGCCGCAATGACCGCAGCGCCGCTCGCCATACCGCAGGCTGCGCCTGAGCAGCCAACGGGAATGACGGCGGCGCAGGCGCGCGACCCCGATCACTTCCCCGGCCTGGCCATCGCCATCCCGCTGGGCATCCAGCATGTGCTGGCCATGTTCGTCAGCAACATCACGCCCGCCATCATCATCGCGGGTGCCGCCGGGTTCGGCTATGGATCGGCGGACCCCGGCGCGCTGATTTACATGATCCAGATGGCGATGTTGTTCGCCGGCCTGACCACCCTGCTTCAGACGGTGGGCGTGGGACCGGTGGGTGCGCGCCTGCCCCTGGTGCAGGGCACCAGCTTTGCCTTTCTCCCGGTCATCATCCCGATCTGCGCCGGGCGCGGGGTGGACGCCATGGCGGAACTGACCGCCGCGGCGCTGTGTGGCGGGTTGTTTCATGCGGTGCTGAGCATGTTCGTGGGCCGCATCCGCTTCGCCCTGCCGCCGCTGGTCACGGGCCTGGTCGTGCTGATGATCGCCCTGTCGCTGATGCGGGTCGGCATCCAATATGCCGCCGGCGGGGTCATGGCGCAGGGTACGCCGGCCTATGGCGCGGGCGCAGGCTGGCTGCTGGCGGGCGTGGTCATCGTCACGACGCTGGGGCTCAGCTTTTTCGCGCGAGGCCTGTGGTCCACCGCGTCTGTCCTGCTGGGACTGCTGGCTGGCTATGCTCTCGCCGCCGCTATGGGCCGCGTGTCGCTGGCCCCGATCGGCACCGCCCCTGTCGTCATGCTGCCCGATCCGTTCCATTTCGGTTTCGCTCTGTCGGCGTCCGCTATATTGGGCTTCTGCCTGATGGGCTTCATCTCCGCGATCGAATCGATCGCCGACGTGTCCGCCATCTGCGAAGCCAATGTCGGTCGCCCGGCACGCGACAGCGAATTGATTGGCGCAACGGCCGCCGATGGCGTGGGAACGGCGATCGGCGCGCTGTTCGGGGCCATGCCCAATACGAGCTTCAGCCAGAATGTAGGATTGATCGCCATCACTGGCATCGTCAGCCGCCATGTCGTGACGGTCGGCGCGCTGTTCCTGGTGCTGTGCGGATTGGTGCCGAAGATCGGCGCGGCGATCACCACCATACCGATCGAGGTGCTGGGTGGCGGGGTGATATTGATGTTCGGCATGGTCGCGTCGGCCGCCCTGTCCATGCTGTCGGCGGTCGCATGGACCCAGCGCAACATGCTGATTTTCGGCCTCGCCTTGTCTCTGGGCATCGGCCTTGAACTCGAACCCGACGCGCTGTCGCACCTGCCAGCATCCGCGCGCATCATCCTGGCGTCCGGCGTGCTGCCGGCTGCGGTGGTGGCGGTGATACTCAACCTGATCGTGCCGGGCCGGACGGCCGTGCCGCAGAACTGACCTGCCCCTATCCGGCCGTGCTGCGCCGCACGACCAGCCTGGTTCCCAGCGTGCAGGGCGGCGGAGGCCGACCCTCCACTTGCGCGACCAGCGTGTCGACCAGCAATTGTCCGGCCCCCTTCATGTCCTGCATGATGGTGGTCAGCGGCGGCGTGGTCAGGCTGGCGGCCGGGATATCGTCGAAGCCGATAATGGCGACGTCGCCCGGAACGGACAGGCCCGCCTCCGCCAGCGCGCGCATCGCACCGATCGCGATCAGGTCGCTCGCCGCAAATATCGCGTCGAAGGGCTTGGCCCGCGCGATCAGCGTCCGGGCGGCGGCATGGCCGGCATCCTCGGCCGTCAGCGCATCGACCTGCAACGCTGGATCGGGGGCGATGCCGGACGTGGCCATCGCCTGACACAGGCCAGTGAAGCGATCGGCAAATTCGGGATAATGTTCGTCCGCCTGGCCCAGAAAGGCGATGCGGCGGCGGCCGAGACTGAGCAGATGCTCGCCGGCCAGGCGGCCCGCCCCGACATTGTCCGATCCCACGGTCGGCCCGATCGTGTCCTCCCCTGCCGACCCCCAGCGGACGAAATGGGTGCCATGATCGACCAGTTCGGTCAGCCGCCGGGCGTAGAGCGTATAGTCGCCATAGCCCAGCAGGATGAGGCCGTCGGCGCGGTGGCTGTCCTGGTAACGGACATGCCAGTCATCCTCCATCTTCTGAAAGGAGATGAGCAGGTCCAGCCCGCGCGTGCCGCATTGCCGGGTGATGGACCCCAGCATGGCGAGGAAGAAGGGATTGATGTTCGATTCGTCCGGGGTCGGGTCTTCGAAGAACAGCAGCGCGATCGTGTTCGACCGTTGCGAGCGGAGCGACGAAGCGTTCTTGTCCACCGAATAATTGAGTTCGCGCGCGATCGCCTCGATCCGCTGCCGGGTGGCCAGGCTGACCGATCGCGATCCGCGCAGCGCGCGGCTGACCGTGGGCTGCGACACGCCGGCCAGATAGGCGATGTCGAAGCTGGTCGGCTTGCTGCTGGGCTGGCGCCCCATATCCTTCTCCCGGCGCAGTGAATACGCCACAGCCATGGTAGGGCCACGCTGAAAACAAGGCAATTGCGTCCTTCCGGGCGAGGCCCATCGTGACATGACGGCCACAGTCGGGGCCTGTGCATATATGCGTATACGTATGCCTTATAGCCGGGTGGCGCGAACGGGGCGTATGACCGACCCACCCGCAGGAACGTGGCGCTTCACAGCCATGCTTGCGGCCAGGGTTTCCAGCACCGGCGAACAGGGTCTGTCCGGTGTCCATGGGGGAGAGGATCAAAGTGGCTCATCATCATCATCGCGTCCGTTTGTTCGGCGCATCGCTTCTGGCCATCATGGCGACGGCGGCCGCCAGCCCCGCCTTCGCGCAGGACGCGCCGCAGGCCGACGCCGCGCCGCAGGATGCGGCCAGCGACACGATCGTCGTCACCGGCTTCCGCGCCGCGTTGCAGAGCGCCGTCAACACGAAAAAGAACGCCGCGCAGATCGTGGAATCGGTATCGGCCGAGGATATTGGCAAGCTGCCCGACGCATCGATCGGGGAATCCATCGCCCGCCTGCCCGGCCTGACGTCGCAGCGCTTGTTCGGCCGCGCCAATTCGATCGCGATCCGCGGCGCCAGCGCCGACCTCTCCTCCACCACGCTCAATGGCCGCCCGCAGACGTCGACCGGCGAACAGCGTAATGTCGAATTCGACCAATATCCGTCCGAAGTCGTCAGCCGCGTCGATGTGTTCAAGTCGCCCCAGGCCAACCTCATCAACCAGGGCCTGGCCGGCACCGTCGACATCCGCACCATCCGCCCGCTCGACTATGGCAAAGAACTGTTCTCGGTCGGCGCGCGTGGCGTCTATACCGACTTGGGCAAGGTCAATGCCGACAGCAAGGACAAGGGCTATCGCCTGACCGGCACCTATGTCGGCCAGTTCGCGGGCGACCGCATCGGGGTGTCGCTGTCGGCCGCCTATAATGATGAACCCTATCAGTCGAAGGAGTTCGAGGCCTGGGGCTATGCCGACGGGCCGAACGGCGACAAGGTGATCGGCGGCATCAAGCCGTTCGGCGTCTCGACCCAGTTGAAGCGCCTGGGCATCCAGGGCGCGGTGCAGGTGCAGGCGACCGACACGCTGCTCCTGACCTTCGATGGCTTTTACGGCGACTTCAAGGAAAAGCAGATCAAGCGCGGCGTCGAATTTCCGCTCTACTGGAGCGGCGCGACGCTGGTCCCCGCCAGCATCGGCACCGACGGCGATTTCATCAACAAGGGCACCTTCACCGGCGTCGAGGCGGTGGTCAACAACCATGGCTATGAGCGCAAGTCGAAGATCTTCTCCGGCGGGTTCAACGGCAAATATACCGGTGACGATGGCTGGTCGGCCAGTTTCGATTTCGGCTATTCGCGCACCGACCGCAACGAATTGTCGCTGGAGTCGAACGCGGGCACTGGTTACGGGCCCGGCAATGGCGCGACCGACACGCTGGATTTCGTGAGCGGTGCAAAGGGCACGCGCTTCACCTCCAGTCTGCTCGACTATAGCGATCCCAATCTGATGGTGTTGACCGACCCGCTCGGCTGGGGTGGCGGCGCACCGCTAGGCCATCAGGAAGGCTATTATAACAACCGCATCATCGATGATGAGATCAAGAGCTATCAGGTCGAGTTCGGCAAGGAGATCGAGGGAGGCTTCCTGTCGAAGATCACCGCGGGGCTGGGCTATGTCGACCGCACCAAGGCCAAGACGCCCGAAGAATATGTGCTGAACCTGGCCAATGGCGCAACGTCGCTTGTGCTGCCGGAGCAGTATCGTCTGGCCGCCACGGACCTCAGCTTCCTGGGCATCGGCCCGATCCTGTCCTACGACCCGTTCAAGCTGCTGGCCGACGGCGTGTATATCAAGACGCTGAACCCCAGCAAGGACGTGCCGGCCAAGGCCTATTCGGTGACCGAGCGGGTGATGTCGGCCTATCTGATGGCCAATATCAAGTCGGACGTGGGATCGGCGGAACTGACCGGCAATATCGGCGTACTCGCGCAGAATACCGAACAGAAGTCGCGCGGTTTCGTAAACCTGGCGGCGGCCGACCTGGTGCCGACCACACGGGGCGACAATTATTGGGACGTGCTGCCCAGCATGAACTTGTCGCTGCGCTTTCCCAGCGATTTCATCGTCCGCCTGGCGGCCGCGCGCGAAATCCAGCGGCCCCGGTTCGAAGATATGAAGGTCAGCCTGGACTATGGCTATAACACGGCCAGCGGGGTCATCACCGGCACCGGCGGCAACCCCACCCTGCGCCCTTATCGCGCCTGGGCGGCGGACCTGAATTTCGAGAAATATTTCGGGACCAAGGGCTATGTAAGCTTGCAATTGTTCGCCAAGAAGCTGCAAAGCTATGTCTATCGGGAGACAGCGGCGTTCGATTACACCGGCCTGCCGATCGTCCTACCGCCGGGCGTCACCGATCCCGACGGCACGCTGACCCGTCCGGTCAACGGCAAGGGTGGCAAGCTCTACGGCTTCGAGGTCGCCGGCACCGTGCCGTTCGACATCGTGACGCCGGCGCTGGACGGCTTTGGCCTGACCGGCGGCGTCGGTTATACAAAGACCAGCATCAAGCCCGGCGTGGGCGCGGCTTCGGAAGACCTGCCCGATTATTCGCGCTGGGTCGCCAATGGCACGCTGTTCTTCGAGAAATGGGGCTTCAACGCCCGCGCTTCGGCCCGCTACCGTTCCGCCTTCGTCGGCCAGTTCGTCGGCTTCGGAGGCGAGCGCGAGTTGCGCCGGGCCTTGAGCGAAACCATCGTCGACGGACAGGTCGGCTATGATTTCCAGAAGGGCAGCGCGCTGGAAGGGCTGGCGATCTTCGTGCAGGGCCAGAATCTGACCGACGAACCCTTCGTATCGGTCGATACCGGCGCGTCGATCCAGGTCCGCAACTATCAAAGCTATGGCCGCCGCTTCATGGCGGGCTTCAACTACCGCTTCTGATGTGTAGAGTGGCCCGGCGGCCTTGTCGCCGCCGGGCCTTTTCCCAAGGTTCAAGCAAAGGGGTGCCCATGATGGGTCGAACGGCCACGAGATTTTTCGTGACAGCCGCCGGGATCGGTGCGGCTCTCCTGGGCGCGCCGCTGGCGATCGCCGATACGCTGGCCGACTTGCGCGCCCGCACGCCGGAACAGGAGATCGTCTATTTCGTCCTGCCCGATCGTTTCGCCAATGGCGACCGCAAGAATGACAAGGGCGGCCTGAAGGGCGGCCCGCTCCAGACCGGCTATGACCCCACATCGCGCGCCTTCTATCATGGCGGCGACCTGAAGGGGCTGACTGCGAAGCTGGACTATATCAAGGGGCTGGGCGCGACTGCGATCTGGCTGGCACCGGTGTTCAAAAACAAGCCGGTGCAGGGTACCCAGGGACAGGAAAGCGCGGGCTATCACGGCTATTGGGTGACCGACTTCACCACCGTCGATCCGCATTTCGGCAGCGACGCCGACTTCAAGGCGCTAGTCGATGCGGCGCACAAGCGCGGCATGAAAGTCTATATGGACATCATCGCCAACCATACCGCCGATGTGATCCAATATCGCGAAAGCCCGACCAGCGCGGCGTCCTATCGCAGCAAGGGGGAATATCCCTGGTCGCGCCGGGGTGGCGTGGCGGGCGCGCCGATCAATGCGGGTTTCGCCGGCGACCAGGATGGCAGCGTCGCGAACTGGGCGAAGCTGACCGATCCGGCCTTCGCCTACACCCCGGTCGTGCCGAAGGACGAGGAAAGGGTCAAAGTCCCCGCCTGGCTCAACGACCCTATCTATTATCACAATCGCGGCGACACCGACTGGAAGGGCGAAAGTTCGCAGTATGGCGATTTCGTCGGGCTGGACGACCTTGCCACCGAAGACCCACGCGTGGTGGCCGGCTTCATCGCCATCTATAAAGGCTGGATCGATCGCTTCGGCATCGACGGATACCGCATCGACACCGCGCGCCATGTGAATGCGGAATTTTGGCGCGCCTTCATTCCCGCCATCCGCGCCCATGCCACGGCAAAGGGCATCCCCAACTTCCATGTGTTCGGCGAAGTCGCCACCGACGCCTATGATCCGGCTTTGCTGGCCAGCTGGACGCGCAACGCCGGATTTCCCGCCGTGCTGGACTTCGCCTTCATGCGCGCGGCCGTCGATGCAGCCAGCGGCAAGACCGGCACGGACCTGCTGGCGCGGCTGGGGGAGGATGATGCCCTTTATGAAGGCGGCAAGGCGGCGGCGCTGCAACTCCCGACCTTCCTGGGCAATCATGACGCGGGCCGCTTCGCCTGGTTCCTGCGGCAGGCGAAGCCGGGCATGAGCGTGAAGGAGGAACTGGCGCGCGCCCTGCTCGGCCATGCGATGCTGCTGACGCTGCGCGGCGTGCCCACGCTCTATTATGGCGACGAGCAGGGTTTTGCCGGCACCGGCAACGATCAGCAGGCGCGGCAGGACATGTTCGCGTCCAAGGTCGCCGAATATAATGCGGACAGGCTGATCGGCACGGCGTCGACCACCGCGACCGACAATTTCCACGCTGACCATCCACTGTACCGGGCGATAGCAAAGCTGGCGAAAATCCGCCGCGATACCCCCGCCTTGTCGCGCGGCGCGACCGTGCTGAGCGCCAGTTCGGACAAGCCCGGCCTGTTCGCCGTGTCCCGCATCGATCCCGATACGGGCCGCGAAGTCCTGGTCGCCTTCAATACGGCCGCGACGCCCTATTCCGGTTATGTCGCGGTCGATCCGGCCAGCGGCGGCTTCACGTCGCTGATCGGCGCCTGCCCCGCCGCGCCGCAAGCGCCAGGCAGCCTCGCCTTGTCCCTCCCCGCCTTCGGCTACGCCGTCTGCGCCGCCCACCCCTAACCGCCGGAACGCCCCTTATGACGCTTGCGACGACATCGACCGATCAGCCCTGGTGGAAGGGGGCGGTGATCTATCAAATCTATCCGCGCAGTTTTCAGGACAGCAATCATGACGGCATCGGCGACCTGAACGGGATCACTCAACGGCTGGAGCATATTGCCCGGCTCGGCGCGGACGCGATCTGGATATCGCCCTTCTTCACATCCCCCATGCGCGATTTCGGATATGACATTGCGGACTATTGCGACGTCGATCCGATCTTCGGCACGCTGGCGGATTTCGATGCGCTGATCGCCCGTGCACATGATTTGGGTCTGAAAGTCACGATCGATCAGGTCTATGCCCATACGTCGGACCTTCACGACTGGTTCGCGCAAAGCCGCGCCAGCCGGACCGGTGACAAGGCCGACTGGTTCGTCTGGGTCGATCCCAAGCAAGACGGCACCCCGCCCAACAACTGGCAGTCGGTCTTCGGCGGTCCCGCCTGGACCTGGGACGGGCGGCGCGGCCAATATTATATGCATCAGTTTTTGACCAGCCAGCCGCAGCTCAACGTCCATAACCCGGCGGTGCAGGATGCGCTGCTGGACGCGATGCGCTTCTGGCTGGATCGCGGCGTGGACGGCTTCCGCCTCGATGCGCTCAACCATTCGATGCACGATCCCCTGCTGCGCGACAATCCGCCTGCGCCCGATACCGGCAAGCCGCGCACGCGGTCCTTCGATTTCCAGATCAAGCGCTACAGCCAGTCGCACCCCGGCGTGGTCGATTTCATCAAGCGCATCCGCACGCTATGCGACGAATATGGCGCGATCTTCACCGTGGCGGAGGTGGGCGGCGACCTTTCCGAGACGGAGATGAAGGCCTATACGGCGGGCGAAACCCACCTCAACAGCGCCTATGGCTTCAACTTCCTCTATGCCGATGCGTTGACGCCCGCTCTGGTCGCCGACACGGTCGATCGCTGGCCCGACGAACCGGGCATGGGCTGGCCAAGCTGGGCGTTCGAAAATCACGATGCGCCGCGTGCGCTGTCCCGTTGGTGCGCGGCGGAGGATCGCCCGGCGTTCGGGCGCTTGAAGGCGATGCTGCTGGTCGCGCTGCGCGGCAACGCCATCCTCTATCAGGGCGAGGAACTGGGGATCACCCAGGTCGATATCCCCTTCGAACGGCTGCAAGACCCCGAAGCGATCGCCAATTGGCCGCTGACCCTGTCCCGCGACGGCGCGCGCACGCCATTGCCATGGGCGGCCGATGCAGCGCAGGCGGGCTTTTCCAGCGTCGAACCTTGGTTACCCCATGGTGCGGATCATCTGGCGCTGGCGGTTGACGCGCAGGAGGCTGACCCAGCGTCGCTGCTGAACCACACCCGCGCAATGCTGGCGCTGCGCAAGGCGAACCCGGCGCTGCGCCATGGTAGCCTGGAGATATTGGTCGCCGACGATCAGCGACTGTTGTTCCGCCGTACCGCCGATGGCCAGTCGCTTCTCTGCCTGTTCAATCTGTCGGCCGAGCCGGCGGAATGGCCCGAAGATATCGCCCCCACCAACAAGCTGCTGTCTGCCGTCAATGGCGCCACGCCCGGTGCCCTGCCGCCCTTCGGCGCGCTGATGATCGAAGAATAAGGAGATATCCCAATGCTGAATCCGTCGCTGCGCGCCTGCGCGCTGGCCCTTCCGCTCGTCTGCATAACGCCGGTCCTTGGGCAGGAAGCCCGCCCGGCCGTCACCTCCGCCTCGCCCGACGGGTCGATCGTGCTGACCGTCTCCACCGACAATGACAGCCGCCCCACCTGGTCGCTGTCGCGCAAGGGCAAGCTGCTGATCGCGCCGTCCAAGCTGGGCTTCATTCTGACCGATGGCCTCAACATGGTGCGCGGCTTTTCCATCGCCGGGTCAGCCACGGGCCAGGGCGACAATCGCTGGGAGCAGCCCTGGGGCGAGCGCCGCTTCGTCACCGACCGTTATAATGAAGTGACGGTCCGCTTTCACCAGTCGGATGTGCAGGGCGCGCGGCAGATGAACGTGCATTTCCGCCTGTTCGATAATGGCGTCGGCTTCCGCTACGAACTGCCGCAGCAGCCCGGCCTCAAAACGATGAAGATCGCCGACGAAACGACCGAGTTCGACATCGCGCCCAAGGGGCAGGCCTGGTGGATTCCGGGCGGCGAATGGAACCGCTACGAACAGGTCTATCAAAAGACCCCGATCGACGCCGTGTCCACCGCGCATACGCCCATCACCATGCGGCTGGACGATGGCACGCATCTGAGCTTCCACGAAGCCGCGCTGGTCGATTATGCGGCCTATTGGCTGAAACGCGCAACCGGCCAGACCTTCCGCACCACCTTGTCGCCCTCGTCGCAAGGGGCGCGGGTGATCCGCGATCTGCCGTTCAACACGCCCTGGCGCGCGATCCGCATTGCCGACAGCGCGGCGGGGCTGGTCGAGAATGACCTGGAACTCAACCTCAACGAACCCAATAAGCTGGGCGATGTCAGCTGGTTCAAGCCTGCAAAATATATCGGCATCTGGTGGGGCATGATCCGCGGCGACTGGACGTGGGCGGAAGGGCCGAAACACGGCGCGACCACCGCGCGGACGAAGCAATATATCGATTTTGCCGCCAAACACGGCTTTCGCGGCGTGCTGGTCGAAGGATGGGACAAGGGCTGGAACGGCGACTGGTTCGGCCATGGCGACGATTTCAGCTACACCCAGTCCACGCCCGATTTCGACCTACAGGGTCTGGCCGCCTATGCCAGGAAGAAAGGCGTCCACCTGATCGGCCATCATGAAACCGGCGGCAACATCGCCAATTATGAGGCGCAGTTGGACGACGCGATGAAGCTTTATGGCGGCCTCGGCATCGATGTCGTCAAGACCGGCTATGTCGCGGACGCAGGCGGGATCATCGCGCCGGGCGATCGGCCGGGCCAGACCCGCATGGAATATCATGACGGCCAGCGCATGGCGCAACATCATCTGCGCGTCGTGGAGACGGCGGCCAAATATCATGTCGCGGTCAACGCGCATGAGCCGATCAAGGACACCGGTTTGCGCCGCACCTATCCCAACTGGGTCGGGCGCGAAGGCGCGCGCGGCATGGAATATAATGCCTGGGGCACCTTCGCGAACGGGCCGGACCATGAACCGACCCTGGTCTATACGCGGATGCTGTCTGGCCCGATTGACTTCACGCCGGGCGTGCTGAGCCTGGAAGGGGCGGACCATGCACCGCTGGCGTCCACGCTCGCCAAGCAACTCGGCCTCTATCTCGCCCTCTATTCGCCGATCCAGATGGCGGCGGACTTTGTAGAGACGCTGGCCAAATATCCCAGGGAACTGGATTTCATATCCAAGGTGCCGGCCGACTGGAACGAAAGCCATCTGATCGCGGGCGAAGTGGGCGATTATGCCATGTTCGCGCGCAAGGATCGCCATAGCGAGAACTGGTATGTCGGCGGCGTCAACGATGCCACGGCGCGGACGGTGTCGCTCAACTTCGACTATCTGGAACCGGGTAGAAGCTACAACGCCACCATCTACAAGGATGGCGAAGGCGCAACCTATCTGACCGACGCGCGGCACAAGATCGCCTATGAAACGCGGACCATCCGCAAGGGTGATCGTTACGATCTGTGGCTGGCGCCGGGCGGCGGTGCGGCGATGCGGCTGGTGCCTAGCCAATAAGGAATCCGGCCTTTGAGGCCGGTCTTCCCCATCCCCGGATCGGACTGCACGCCGGTCCGGGGGCTTTTTATCAGCGCGGTGCCATGCGGATCGCGCCGTCCAGGCGTATGACTTCGCCGTTCAGCATCGGATTGCGGACGATGCTTTCCACCAGCTGCGCATATTCGGATGGTTTGCCGAGGCGGCTGGGGTGCGGCACCTGCGCGCCCAATGCGTCCTGCACATTTTGCGGGAAGGCTTCCAGCATCGGCGTCAGGAAGATGCCCGGCGCGATCGTCATCACGCGGATCTTGTGCTGGGCCAGGTCGCGGGCGATCGGCAGGGTCATGCCGACCACGCCGCCCTTGGACGCGCTATAGGCCGCCTGGCCGATCTGTCCGTCATAGGCCGCGACCGATGCGGTGTTGACGATCACGCCGCGTTCGCCATCAACCTCTTCCGCCACCGCAAGCCGGGCGGAGAATTTGGCGATCATGTTGAAACTGCCGATCAGGTTGACCGTCACCGTCTTGGCGAAGGTGTCGAGCGGATGGGGAACATTCTCCTTGCCCACCGTCTTGATCGCGGGCGCGATGCCGGCGCAATTGACCAGGATGCGGGCGACGCCGTGCGCCGCTTGGGCCGCGTCCAAGCCCGCCGAAACGCTGGCGTCGTCGGCGACGTTGACAGCGACATAGACACCTCCCAGCGCTTGCGCGGTCGCCTGTCCGGCCTCTTCATTCAGGTCGAAGATCGCGACCTTCGCGCCCTGCTGCGCCAGCATCGTGGCCGTCGCCCTGCCCAGGCCCGATGCGCCGCCGGTAACGATCGCTGCTACGCCGTTGATGTCCATTTCCCTGTCTCCTTCAGATCAGTTCGATCGCCATGGCGGTGGCTTCGCCGCCGCCGATGCACAGGCTCGCCACGCCGCGCTTCAGGCCGCGCCTTTCGAGCGCCGCAATCAGCGTCGCCAAAATGCGCGCGCCCGATGCGCCGATCGGATGACCCAGCGCGGTCGCGCCGCCATTGACGTTGATCCGGTCGGCCGGGATGCCCAGTTCCTTCGCGGCGATCATGGCGACCACGGCAAAGGCTTCGTTGACTTCGAACAGGTCGACATCCGCGACCGACCAGTCGGCCTTCTCCAGCACCTTGCGCATGGCCGGCACCGGCGCGGTGGTGAATTTGGACGGCTCATGCGCATGGCCTGCGGTGGCGACGACCTTCGCCACCGTCTTGAGGCCCAGCTTCGCCGCCACGCTGGCGCGGGTCATGACCAGCGCCGCCGCGCCATCCGAGATGGAGGAGGCGTTGGCCGCGGTGATGGTGCCGTCCTTGACGAAGGCGGGCTTCAACGACGGGATCTTCTCCGGCCTGGCCTTGCCCGGCTGCTCGTCGGTGTCGACGATCGTGTCGCCGCCGCGCCCCTTCACCGTGACCGGCGTGATCTCGCGCACGAACGCCCCGCTGCCGATCGCGGCATTGGCGCGTTCGAGCGAGCGGATAGCATAGGCGTCCTGATCCTCGCGCGTGAACTGATAATCGCGCACCGCTTCTTCCGCGAACACGCCCATCGCCTTGCCCGGTTCATAGGCGTCTTCCAGCCCGTCCATCATCATCGTGTCGATCACGCGGTCATGGCCGATGCGCGCGCCGGACCGATGCTTGGGCAGGGCATAGGGCGCGTTGCTCATGCTTTCCATGCCACCCGCGATCACGATGTCCGCTGCACCACTGGCGAGCGCCTCATGCGCCATGATCGCGGCCTGCATGCCGGAGCCGCACATCTTGTTGACGGTCGTAGCCTCCGTATTGAGGCCAAGCCCTGCGCCCAGCGCCGCTTGTCGCGCCGGCGCCTGGCCCAGGCCAGCGGGCAGGACGCAGCCCATATAAATGCGGTCGACGGCATCATTCGCCACGCCCGCGCGTTCGACCGCGGCCTTGACCGCTGCGGCACCCAGATCGGTGGCCTTGACCGAGGACAATGCGCCCTGGAACCCGCCCATGGGGGTGCGGGCATAGCCTGCGATGACAATAGGATCGTCCTGCATCTTATGACTCCTGCTTAAAGGCTGCGCGCGATGACCATGCGCTGAATGTCCGACGTACCTTCATAAATTTGGCACACGCGCACATCGCGATAGATTTTGGCGACGCCATATTCCTCCAGATAGCCATAGCCACCCAGCGTTTGCAGCGCGCCGGACACGATTGCCTCGGCCGCTTCGGACGCGAACAATTTGGCCATGGACGCTTCGGCAAGGCAGGGCAGGCCCGCATCCTTGGTCCGTGCGGCGTGCAGGACGAGTTGCCGTGCCGCCTCCAACCGGGTGGCGAGGTCGGCCAAGCGAAAGCCCACCGCCTGATGATCGATGATGGCCTTGCCGAAGCTCTTGCGATCCTTGGCATAGGCGACCGCGATATCGAGCGCGGCCTGCGCCATGCCGACACATTGGGCGGCGATGCCGATGCGGCCAGTTTCCAGATTGGCGAGCGCGATGCGGTAACCCTGCCCTGGCTGACCGATCAGCAGGTCATCCTCCACGAACATGTCGTCGAAACGCAAGGCGCAGGTGTCGGACGCGCCTTGCCCCATCTTATGCTCGACCTTGTCCACGCCATAGCCGGGCCGGTCGGTCGGCACGATGAAGACGGACAGACCCTTCTTGCCCGCATCAGGATCAGTGACGGCGACGATCATGGTAAGGCCGGCGATCTTGCCCGATGTGATGAACTGTTTGGCGCCGGTGATGCGCCAGCCGCCATCGACCTTTATGGCGCGGGTGCGCACCGCCGAGGCGTCGGACCCGGCGTCGGCTTCGGTCAGCGCGAAGGCACCGATGGTGCGCCCGCCGATCAGGTCGGGCAGGAAGCGCGCCTTCTGCGCGTCGCTGCCATCCTTGAGCAGGCCGGACACGAGGATCGAGTTCTGGATGGAGACTATGGTCGAAAGCGCGCCGTCGGCTGCCGCGATCTCCATCAGAGCCAAGGCGTAGGAAACGGCGTCCGTTTCCGCGCCGCCAAAGGCTTCGGGCGCGGTCATGCCCCACAGGCCAAGGCCCGCCATGTCGTGGAACAGTTCGGGCGGATAGCCGCCTTGCGCTTCGAACCGAGCGCTGTGCGGGCGGATCGTTTCCTGCGCGAAATCGCGCACGGTGTCGCGGATGGCGGCCTGAATCTCGGTCAGCATAAACTCACTCGTATTTTATCTACTCATGGGTATATTGATTGTCTGAGGGTTTCTTGTCAATGCTCCAGATGCTCAAAGGAGATGTTCTTGCCCAAGTCTGCCGTCCCTGTTTCTGCCACCGCCCTGCCCTCCCCCTTCCGTAGCAAGGCGGAGCGGGAACAGGACCGGGCGGACAAGCGCGCAGCCGTACTGTTGGCCGCAGTGCGGATGTTCAATGCGCGCGGCTATCATGCCGCCTCGCTGGACGATGTCGCCGCCAGCCTGGGCGTCAGCAAGCCGACCATTTATCATTATCTGGGCAATAAGGAGCAGGTGCTGGTCGAATGCGTCAATCGCGGCCTGTCGATGCTGCGCGACGCCGCGGATGCGGCGGCGCGCGCGCCCGGCAGCGGCCATGACCGGCTGCGCGCTTTCCTGCTGCGCTATGCCTGCATCAACATGGACGATTTCGGCCGCTGCGTAATCCGCACCAATGAAGAGGTGCTATCGATGGATAGCGCCATCCAGTTCCGCGCGCGCAAGCGGGAGATTGACGATGCGGTGCGCGGGATGATCGCGGAGGGGATCGCAGACGGATCGATTGCGCCGGTGGATATCCGCTTTGCCTCCTTCGCACTGGCGGGGGCGCTCAACTGGCCGGCGCGCTGGCATGATCCCGATGGGCCGATGAGTCCGGCAGAGGTCGCGGAAAAGCTGGTCGATATCGCGCTGGGTGGCCTTACGCCGCGGGGTTGACGGGTCAAATATCAGGCAACGCTTGCGCGGCGAAGCCCCAGCCTTTCAGACTTGTGGCACGATCGAGCAGCGTTTCCGTGTCGCCGATCGAGAAGGGATGCGCGTCCTTGATGCCGTCGAGTTCGTCCCAGTCGATCGGGATCGCCACCGGTGCCCCGGCGCGGGCGCGCGCCGAATAGGGCAGGACGGCGGTGCTGCCGCGCTGGTTGCGCAGCCAGTCGATGAAGATCTTGTCCTTGCGCTTGGCCTTGCTCATGGTCGCGACGAAGCGGTCGGGCTCGGCTGCGCTCAGCGCCTGGGCGAAGCGGGACGCGAAATCCTTGTGCGTCTCCCAGTCATGGCCCGGCGTCAGCGGCACGACGACATGCACGCCCTTCCCGCCCGACAGCATGGCGAAGGAGACGAGGCCGATATCGGACAACCGCGCGCGAATGTCCTGCGCCGCCGCTTTCACCCGGTCGAAATCCATGCCTTCGTCGGGATCGAGGTCGAATATCATGCGGTCGGGCCGTTCCACCGCGTCCGTGCGGCTGGCCCAGCCATGAAATTCGATCGTGCCCATCTGGACGCAGGCGAGCAATCCCTCGGCATCCTCGACATAGATATAATCCTCGCTGCCGCCGTCTTTCTCACCGATAGCCACCTGATGCACCGCCTTGCCGAAGGCGCCGCTGTCATGCTTTTGGAAGAAGCATTTTTTCGCCCGGCCCTGTGGGCAGCGGACCAGGCTGATCGGGCGGCGGGCGGCGAAGGGTAGCATGAGGGGCGCGATCGCGGCATAATAGTCGGCCAGTTCGCCCTTGGTCTGGTCGCTTTCAGGGAAAATGACGCGGTCGCGGTTAGTGATCGTAACGGCGGGCGTCGCTTTGGGCACGGCGACGGGCTTTTCTGGCGCGACCGCTTTTGCCGGCTTGTCGGTGCGCAGGCCCAGGAAGCTGGCATGGCGGACGCGGCCGTCTGCGGTAAATTCGGCGAAGGCGATTTCGGCGACCAGCTTGGGTTTCAGCCAGGTCGCGCCGCGCGCTTCGGTCCGGGGTACTTCAAGCGGTGCCTTATCCGTTTCGAGCGGGGTCATCGCCTTGGCGAGCCTATCCATCACTTCCGCGTCGAAGCCGGTGCCGACCTTGCCCTTATAGACCAGCGCCTTGCCCTCATGCTGGGCGAGCAGCAGCGACGCGAAGGGGCGACCGCGCGCGGCACTCGCGCTGCGGCCGATGATAATAAACTCCTGCCGCCGTGTGCATTTGACTTTAACCCAGTTGCGCGTGCGGTCGCCGCGATAGGGGGCGTCGATCCGCTTGGAGATGATCCCCTCCTGCCCCGCTTCGCACAGTGAACGATACAGCGCCTCCCCCGCGCCGATGACATGATCGGCGACCTGGACCGGCGGGGTTGCCGCCTTGAGCAGCGCTTCCAGCCGCTCCTTCCGCTCGATCTGCGGCATCGCCTTCATATCCTGACCCTCCAGCGAAAGCAGGTCGAAAGCGAAGAAATGAACGGGCGTATCCTCGCGCTGCGCGCCATGGCCACGCTTCAGGACCGATTGGAGCGCTGAGAAACTGGGATTGCCGTCATCGCCGAAAGCGACGATCTCTCCGTCGATCAGGGCGGGCGGCAGGTCGAGGGACGCGATCGCGGAGGCGAGCGGCCGGAACTTGTCGGTCCAGTCCAGGCCGCTGCGGGTGAAGATGCGCACCTGTTCCCCCGCCACCGCAGCGAGCGCGCGATAACCGTCGAACTTAATCTCGTGCAGCCAGTCATTACCCGCAGGCACGTCGTCCACCAGCGTCGCGAGTTGGGGTTTGGCGAAGCCGGGCGGCTTGGTCCCAACCTTGCGCGGCTTGGCCGCGACCTTTTCATTATGATCGCGCGCCGCCTGCATCTTGCCGGCGAAGGCCTTGCCCTTCACCCCGGCGAGCGACTGGGCACCCGCCTTGTCCGCCGCGATTTCCGCCATCGAACGCCCGGTCAGCACGCTGGTCAACGCCCGTTCGACCAACTGGTCGCCTTCGCCCGCGTCGGCGTCCTCGATCTTGCGCAGCAGCCAGTTTTCGCGCTTTTCCTTTGGCCGCCCTTTCATGCGGACCAGCAGCCATTCGCCCTTCATCCGTTCGCCATCCAGGGTGAAGTGCAAATGGCCTTTTTCCAGATCCTTGGCGCTCTTGCCTTCCACCGGCTGCCAAGTGCCGCGATCCCACAGCATCACCGTGCCGCCGCCATATTCGCCTTCGGGTATCAATCCCTCGAAATCGCCATAGCTCAACGGATGATCCTCGGTCCGCACCGCAAGGCGCTTGTCGGCCGGGTCGATGCTCGGCCCCCTGGTCACGGCCCAGCTTTTGAGAACGCCGTCGATTTCCAGCCGGAAATCCCAGTGCAGCCGGGTCGCATCATGTTTTTGCACGACGAAGCTGTTGCCGCCTGTCGTCGTTACCGCGCCCTTTGGCTCGCGGGTTCGGGCGAAGTCGCGTTTGGCGTTATAGGCGGCGAGCGGATCGCGGGCCATGAATCAGGCGCTTTTGCGCTTGGCTGGCGTGCGGGGCTTGGTCGCGGCCGCCTTGGCCGGCGCTTTTTTCGCCGGCGTCGCCTTGCCCCCATCGCCGACCGATTTCTTGAGCGCCGCCATCAGGTCGATCACATTGCCGCCCTTGGCGCTGGTCGGCTCCTCGACATCCTCGATGATCCGCTTGCCCTTGGCCTTCTTCTTTTTTTCGATCAGCCGCTGGAGGGCGTCGACATAGCGGTCGTGAAACTCCTCCGGCTTGAAGGGCGCGGTCTTCTTTTCGATGATGGTGGTGGCGAGGTCCAGCAGGTCTGCGTCGGCCTTGTCGTCGGGCAGATTGCGGAAATAGGTCTGGGCGCGGGTCACTTCGTCGGCATAGCGCAGCACTTCCAGCACCAGCCCACGGCCGCAGGGCTTCAACGACACAAGCTGCTCACGCCCGCGCACCGACAATTGGCCAAGGCCGACCTTCTTCGTCTGGCGCAGCGCGTCGCGCAACACGGCATAGGCTTCCTCCGCCAGGTCGTCTGCCGGAACCACGAAATAGGGCTTTTCATAGTAGAGTACATCGATCGCATCGGATTCGACGAACTGGACCAACTCCAGCGTCTTGCGGCTCTCGATCTTTACCGCCTCGATTTCTTCCTCCTCCAACAGCACGTAATTGCCTTTGGAAATTTCAAAGCCCTTGAGGATTTCGTCGCGGTCCACCGGGCCGACGCCCTGCACGACCTTTTCATAGCTGATTGGCTTGCCGGTCGGCTCATGGATCTGGCGAAAGGATATTGCTGCGCCGGAGCGGGTGGCCGGATAGATTTCCACCGGGATCGATACAAGGGCCAGCCGAATCTGCCCCTGCCAATATGCGCGTGCTGCCATGTGACCACCTCCGCTCGCATCAGCGCCCGACCGACCCGGAAGTTCCTTACGATCATGAAACGTCATCACCCTGCCTTCCACTCATATTATCGATCAGACAAAGCGATATTCCCGGCTTTGTTCGGCTGGACTATGCTCCTACAAAATGCAGCAGGGACTTGAAGCAGGAGAGAAGACATGGATGCCAAAACCTCTGATCCGCTGGGATGCCCGATGAAGGAGCCCGCGGCGCGGCGCACTTTGCTCGGCCGCACCAACCGCGACTGGTGGCCCAACCAGCTGTCGCTTGAAATTCTCCAGCAGAACGGCCTGTCGGGCGATCCGATGGGCGAAGATTTCGATTATGCCGCGGCGTTCCAATCGCTCGATTATGATGCGGTCAAGACGGACCTGACGGCGCTGATGACTGACAGCCAGCCCTGGTGGCCGGCCGATTACGGCCATTATGGCCCCTTCTTCATCCGCATGGCGTGGCACAGCGCGGGCACCTATCGCACAGGCGACGGGCGCGGCGGCGCGTCTTCCGGGTCGCAGCGCTTCGCCCCGCTCAATAGCTGGCCGGACAATGGCAATCTGGACAAGGCGCGTCGGTTGCTGTGGCCGATCAAGCAGAAATATGGCCAGAAGCTGAGTTGGGCCGACCTGATGATCCTGGCCGGCAATGTCGCGATCGAATCGATGGGCGGACCCGTCTTCGGCTTCGGCGGCGGCCGCACCGACGTGTTCGAACCGGAAAAGGACATCTATTGGGGCACCGAGGAACAATGGGTCGGCCAGCACGGCAATGAAACCCGCATTCAGCCGGACAAGGAAATGGCGCTGGAAAGCCCGCTGGCTGCGATCCAGATGGGCCTGATCTACGTCAATCCCGAAGGTCCGGGCGGCAATCCCGACGCGCTCCAGTCGGGCCGCGACATTCGCGAAACCTTCGCGCGGATGGGCATGAATGATGAGGAAACCGCGGCACTGACCGCGGGTGGCCATACGTTCGGCAAGGCGCATGGCGCAGGCGACGCATCGCTGGTCGGCGCGGAACCCGAAGGCGCGGACATCGCGCAGCAGGGACTGGGCTGGCAGAGCGGTCATGAAAGCGGCATGGGCGACCATACTATCACCAGCGGGATCGAAGGCGCGTGGACGCCGACGCCGACTACCTGGGACATGACCTATTTCGACATGCTGCTGGACCATGAATATGAACTGGTGCGCAGTCCTGCGGGTGCGAAACAGTGGCAGCCCGTCGGCAACCCGGAGGAGACGCTGGCTCCCAAGGCGCATACGCCAGGCGTGAAGGTGCCGACGATGATGACCACCGCCGACATGGCGATGAAGTTTGACCCGGCCTATCGCGCGGTGATGGAGCGGTTCCGTGCCGATCCCGCTTATTTCGCCGACGCCTTCGCCCGCGCCTGGTTCAAATTGTGTCATCGCGATATGGGGCCGAAGGTCCGTTACCTTGGCCCCGAAGTCCCGGCCGAAGACCTGATCTGGCAAGATCCGATCCCCGCCGCGACCGGACCGGCGCTTGGCGATGCAGATGTCGCCGCGCTCAAGCAGAAGATCGCCGCGTCCGGCCTGTCGGTGCAGGATTTGGTCAAGACCGCCTGGGCATCTGCCGTCACCTATCGCCGGTCGGACCATCGCGGCGGCGCGAATGGTGCTCGCATCCGCCTGGCCCCGCAAAAGGACTGGGACGTCAACGAACCAGCGCAGCTGGCGCGAGTGCTGGCGGTCTATGAACGCATCGCCAACGAGAGCGGCGCGTCGATCGCCGACCTGATCGTGCTGGGCGGCAGTGTGGGCATCGAACAGGCGGCGAAGGCGGCGGGCCATGACCTGACCGTCCCCTTCACGCCGGGCCGCACCGATGCGACTGCCGAACAGACCGACGCCGACGGCTTTGACGTGCTAGAGCCCAAGGCGGACGGTTTCCGCAACTATCTCCAGACGCGCTACAATGTGCCGACGGAGGAGCTGCTGGTCGACCGGGCGCAGCTGCTGGGCCTGTCCGCGCCGGAAATGACTGTGCTGGTCGGCGGGCTGCGGGTGCTGGGCGCCAATCATGGCGGCTCGAAGCATGGCGTCCTGACGAACCGGGTCGGGCAGTTGACCAACGACTATTTCGTCAATCTGCTCGACATGGGCACCGCCTGGAAACAGGTGGACGACACGAGCGACGAGACGTTCGTCGGCACCGACCGCGCCAGCCATGCGGAAAAGTGGACGGCGACGCGCACCGACCTGGCATTCGGCGCCAATTCGCAGCTACGCGCCCTCGCGGAAGTCTATGCGTCGTCCGACGCGGGCAGCAAGTTCGTGAAGGACTTCGTGGCCGCCTGGACGAAGGTGATGAATGCCGACCGGTTCGACCTAAAGGCCTGATTAAGACAGCGACTTGGACAGTGCGCAGCGCTTGCACGGCGCTGCGAACTGTCCGAGGCGTTACCGATAGCGACCCATCGTCACCTTGATCCACACTGGCTGGTCAATCATGTTCAGGCCATAATCGGTCTGGTCGCCGTTCCATACGCGGTCCATGACCCATGCGCCCTTGTCGAAATGCCCCTCCTCCACTTTGAGGAACATGCCGCCCGGCGCGCCGCCCGCTTTTGCGGCGAAGTTCAGGCGGACATGGTCGCCGGTGAAGAGAAATTCGTTCGCTGATAATTGCGCGACCACCGCGCCGCCGGTCGGCTCGCTCGCCCAGGCGGGGCGATCGGCCTCAGGAAACCATTCCCGCTGGCCGAACTGCCATTGGCCAAAGCTGGCGGTAATGGTCCAGTCGCCCATGGTCGTGCTGACGGGCGTGCCGTCGTCGGGCTTGGCTGTGCCCCAGACCGGATGATCGTAGGCGATTTTGGCCCAGGGAGCGGACGCCAAGGCCCGATATTTCTGCGCGAAAGCATCCAGCGTGGCGTCGTCCAGGCGCTTGGCCCCCAACGGATAGTTGTAATAGCCGGTATCATCCATGCCGAACGGCGCGAAGCCGATCGCGCCGCGTCCCAGCGCCGCCCAGAAATAGCGGGCATATTCGGCGGCATTGCCGATTTCCGGCACCATCAGCGCATTGTCGGGCCGCGTGTAGAGATCGAGATGCTTGAAGACGTTGCGGCTGGCCCGGTCGTAAATATCGGGCGCTGCGAAATCGATCGAGGGGGCCGCCGCCTTCCAGATGTCGATGACGTCGCCCTGCGGCCCGCCGCTCGATAACGCCTGCGGATCGGGCTTGCCGAACGGGTCGCCCAGCGCCGCGTTCACATACATGGGCAGCGGCTTGATCGCCTTGCCGGCGCTGGCCAGCGCCTCGATATAGCGGGCGGTGTGCCAGGTGTTGAAAGCGCGGTCGGCCTGATCGCCGAAGACGGTCGCCCAATCGCCGCCGGGCTTTTGCAGCGCCTTGGTCAGCGCCGCGGGGACCGGGCCGTCGAATAGCTTCTGCGCGGCGGTGCTGTAGTCGCGGGGGTTTTTATAGCTGCCGACTTCATTTTCCGGCTGCACCAGAATGACCGTATTCTGGGCGTCATGGTCGCGAATATAGGTCATCAACGCCAGGAAGGCGCGTTTGTCCGCCGCCAGCGTCGCCGCGCCATGGGGCGACAGCACGCCATGATCCTGCCCATCCTTCGTCTTCATGCGCGGGAAGCGGCGGTTGTCGAGCTTCACCCAGTCGGGCGTATAGGACAGGCCGGTATTCTTCCATGCGCCGAACCAGAGCAGGACGATGCGCTTGTCATGCTTGCGCGCCTCATCCAGCAAAGTCTGGACGAAGCTGAAGTCGAATTTCCCTTCCTGCGGCTCCAGTTGCTCCCAGGCGATCGGCGCTTCGACCGTGTTCGCGCCGATCCGGTCCAGCACCGGCCAGACCTTTGCCAGCGGTGCGGCATAATTGCTGCTGTTGTTGACCTGCCCGCCCAATATCAGGAAAGGCGCGCCATCGACGATCAGTGCGTGGCGGCCCGCTTTGGTTGCGATATGGGGCGTGTCGCCCTGCGCAAGAGCAGGGGTGGCGAGCAGCAGGGACGCGGCGATCAGGGTCCGGGTGAGGATCATCAAGGTGCCTTTCAGGGCTGTTCATCAAGAGAGAAGATGCGGGCCGCCTGCGTCCATTTGGCGTCGGGCTTGGCCCAGGGCAGCGGGCGCTGGACAGCATCCATCTGCGCTTCCCAGGCCTGCACCGCCGGGTCGGCGGCGTCGGCCGCCGCCTTGTTCGCCGGATCATAATCGGTGCCGGTTTCCATCAGCATGACCAGCCGGTTGCCGCTGCGGTAGATGTCCATGGCGGTAACATCGGCCGCGCGGATGCTGGCGGCGATTGCGGGCGGCAGCGCGCCGGATGCGTGCCACGCCTCATAGTGCGCGATGGCCGCCGCGTCGTCGGCCAGGTCGATCAGCAGGACGTGCCGCATCAATTGACCCAGCCGCCGTCGATCACATGGACCGCGCCGCTGGTGAAGGACGCTTCGTCGCTGGCGAGGTACAGCACCAGCGCAGCGATCTCCTCCGCCCGGCCGAGCCGGCCCATCGGCTGGCGCGCAGCGAAGGCCGCCTGTGCCGCCGCATAATCACCAGTGTCATGGAGGCGCTGTTGCAGGGAAGGCGTGTCGATCGTGCCGGGACAGATGCAGTTGCAGCGCACGCCCTGCCCCACGAAATCGGCCGCCACAGCCTTGGTCAGGCCGATGACGCCCGCTTTGCTCGCGCCATAGGCGAAGCGGTTGGGGATGCCCTTCACCGAACTGGCGATGGAGGACATGTTGACGATCGATCCCGCGCCCCTCTCCACCATGCCGGGCAGGAACGCGCGGATCGTATGATACATGGCGGTCATGTTGAGCGAAAGGGCGAAATCCCAATCTTCCTGCGGACATTCGAGGATGTTGCCGGCATGGACCACGCCCGCGATATTGGCGAGGATGTCGATCGCGCCCACCTCCTGCGCCAGCGCCCGCACCGCCGCACCGTCAGTCACGTCGAGCGCGCGCAGGTCGCAGCCTTCCAGCCCGTCGAGCGCGTCGCGGTCCCGGTCAGTCGCGATCACCTGCGCGCCTTCCGCCACGAAGCGCTGCGCCGTTGCCCGGCCGATGCCCCGCGCTGCTGCTGTGATGAGGGCCACCTTGCCCGCGAGCCGCGCGCTCATGCGCGGGCTTTCGTGGGCAGACAGTCGGGGCCGATGGGATCGAACGCCTTGTAGGTCAAAATAAACTCCTGATGGCCCAATTGTTCGGAGATACTGCGTTCGCCCGCAGCAACGCTGAGCACCTTGTCGTAGATTTCCGTGCCGACCTGCTCCAGCGTGGCCTCGCCTTCCAATATGCGCCCAGCGTTGACGTCCATGTCAGCGGCCAGGCGGCGGCCAGTGTCGGGATTGGCGCAGATCTTGATGACCGGCGATATGGCCGATCCGACCACCGACCCGCGCCCGGTAGTGAAGAGCGTCAGATGCGCGCCGCAGGCGATCAGTTCGACTATCTCCGCATTGTCGGAGATATTGGGGAAACCGAAGCGCGGTTCGCCATCGGGCACCACGTCGAGCAGATAGAGACCGCCGGTGGGCGGCAGGTCGCCCGGCTTCAATATTCCGTCGATGGTCGACGAGCCGGACTTGCTATAGGCACCCATCGACTTTTCCTCTTGCGTCGTCAGGCCACCTTCCGCATTGCCGGGCGCGAAGCTGCCAAAGCCCATGATCGTGTAATAGCGTTCCGCCTTCTGCACGCATTCCTCTATCGCGACGGCGAGTTCCGGCGTGCGGGCGCGGTCGGCCATGATCGTCTCACACCCGACCAGTTCGCCCGTTTCTTCGAAAATGCAGGCAGCGCCCTCCGCGACCAGCCGGTCGAAGGCGCGGCCGACCGCCGGGTTGGCGGTGATGCCGCTGGTCCCGTCCGACCCACCGCAGATGGTGCCGACGATCAGTTCCTCCACGCCCATCGGCCCGCGCGGCACATCAGCGATGGCCGCGCGCACCCGCGCCACCGCTTCCACGCCCGCTGCGATCGTCGCGGCGGTGCCGCCCGTTTCCTGAATCACCAGCAATTCGGCGGGCCGCCCGCTCGCCCGCGCCACCGCCAGCAGCCGCTCTCGATTGAAACTCTCGCACCCCAGCGACACGATCACGAGGCCGCCGACATTGGGATGGGTGGCGATCGCCTCCATCACCTTGGCCGCATAGGCATTGGGATAGCAGCCGGGGAAGCCGATCAGCTGGACGTCGGGATCGTCCGCCTTGTCCACGATCCGCCGTGCGACATGATGCGCGCATTCGACCAGATAGGCGACCGCAACGACGTTGCGGATGCCCTTGCGCCCATCCTGCCGGAGCCAGGCCTGGATCATGCGCCTTCCTCCAGCGCGGTGCGCGTGTGGCTGCTGATATAATCGCTTTTCATATTATGCATGTGTACCCAGTCGCCGCTGACGGCATTGGCGGTCATCGACCCGATCGGCGCGCCATATTTGATGACCTTGTCCCCGGCACTCAGCGGCGCGCGGGCGATCTTGTGGCCGATGGCGATGCCTTCGCGCGCGGGGATCGTCCCGCCCGATACCGGAAGGATATCGCCCGCTTCGATTGCGCGAACGCAGATTAGGACATTATCGTCCGGATGCAGCAGGATCAGGCGTGCGTCGTCCTGCAACATGGGAAGCTCTTTCAGTGAGGCGTCTAGCGCGGGCCAAAGCGCATCGGGCAATGCGGTCGAGAGGCGGGTCATGGTGTCGGCGACCTGATCCGCGCCGACCAGGCCGGGAATGACGCTGACGACGGTGGGATGGCGGAGCGGGAATTGCAACGCTGCGGCGGGCAGCGAAGCATGGAAGGCGGCACAGGCGTCCGACAGGCGCTGCGCCTTGGCCATTATGTCCGCGCTGGGCACGGCATAGTCGAAATGGAGCGGACCGCTAAGATCGCGCGCCAATATGCCGCTATTATAGGGGCCGCCGACGATGACCTGCACGCCCAATTCCACGCAGCGTGCCAGCAATCGCTCAGCGCTGCGATCGAGCAGCGTATAGCGCCCGGCGAGCAGGATCATGTCCAGTGCGACATGGTCGAGTACCTCGTCGCAGATCGCGACTTCATTGACGCCGATGCCGATCGCGCCGATCGCGCCCGCATCGCGCAAGTCGCACATCGCGCGGTAGCCGCCGTTCAGGAAGGCGCGCAGGTGGCGATCGTGATCGTCGCCATGGGTCGCCCGGCCGAGATCATGGGCGAGCAGCAGGTCGATCCGGTCGCGGCCAAGCCGCGCGCAGCTGCCCTCGAAAGATCGTAGCACCGCGTCATGGCCATAGTCGAAGACCGGATCATAGGGATCGGCATCGACGAAACCGTGCCGTTCGCCCTGCGCATCGGTCGGTGCCAGCAGACGGCCGACCTTGGTCGACAGGACCGCTTCGTCCGCCGGATCGCGCGCCGCCAACATCGCACCCAGCCGCCGTTCGGCCAGGCCGAAGCCATAATGGGGCGCGGTGTCATAATAGCGGATGCCCACGTCCCAGGCGGCGTCCAGCGTAACGCGCGCCTCCGCGTCACTGACGGCGCGATAGAGGTTACCGATAGGCGCGGTGCCCATGCCGAGACGTGGGATCATGCCGGCAACTCCCGACGCGCGGCGCGGGCGTACAGCGCCACGACCGCGAAGCAGACCGCGGGCACGACCATCGCCGCCCGGATCGTGCCGGCCAGGTCGGATAGCAGGCCCATCGCCATGGTCAGCACCGCGCCGCCGATGATCGCCATCACGATCATTGATGCACCCGCTTTGGTCAGTGGTCCCAAGCCGCGCAGCGACAGGACAAAGATGCTCGGGTACATGATCGACATGAAGAAGCTGGTCGCCACCAGCGCGACAAGGCCGACGAGGCCGCCCGCCACCGCCACCAGCGACAGGATGATATTGATCGCCGCGAAAAGCACCATCAGCCGCGCGCCGTCGAACCGGGATAGCAAGGCCGCGCCGATGAAACGGCCGATCATGAACAACGCCAGCGACAGGGTGAGCAGCCAGGCCGCCTTTTGCGCGCCGATGCCGGGCATGACGCTTTGCGCATAGCGGATCAGGTAGCTCCAGATGCCGACCTGCGCGCCGACATAGAAAAATTGCGCGGCCACTCCCGCCATGTAGCGCGGCCGGCGAAGCAACGCGCCATAGCCCGCCAGCGCCGACCCGCCGCTGCCGTCTGCCTGAGTGGCGGCGCGAGGAAAGCGGGTGAAGGCCAGCACCGCGGCCCAGCCCAGCACGACCGCCGCGATACCGAGATAAGGGAGTTGCACCGCCGCCGCGCCCGCCGCGCCCTGTTGTGGCGCATCGGACAGGATCAGCGTCGCACCCAGCGCCACGCCGGCGATCGACCCCAGCGGGTTGAACGCCTGCGCCAGGTTGAGGCGCTGCGCCGCCCCCTCCACCGGTCCCATCGCCGCGACCATCGGATTGGCCGCCGTTTCCAGAAAGGCCAGGCCGCTGGCGATTACGAACAGGGCGAACAGGAAAAAGCCATAGCTCAGTTGCGTCGAGGCCGGCAGGAACAGCAGCGCGCCGCCGCCGAACAGCAGCAGGCCAAGGATGACCGTCGCCTTATAGCCCAGCCGCTCGGCCGCCAGCGCGGCGGGAATGGCGAAACAGAAATAGCCGAGATAGAAGGCCGACTGGACCAGGCCCGACTGGAAATCCGACAGCGAAAAGACGTGCCGGAAATGGGCGATCAGCACGTCGTTGAGGTTGTTCGCCACTCCCCACAGGAAGAAGAGGCCGGTGGTCAGGACCATCGCCGCCCGGCTGCGCCGTTCGACGCCGGCTTGCTGAATGTGCATCAGTTCATCCTCTCTCTTCCTAAAAAGGTAGACCGGTCCTTTAAGGGGCCGGTCTACCAGGGGAGGGACGGTAGAAACGCCCGCATGGCGGATCAATAGGTGATGCGGGCGGTCAGACTGATGCGACGGTCGTTGACGACGACGTCGCGCGGACGGCTGTCGATCCCGAAATAGGTGGACCGGCGCGTATTGGTCAGGTTCACGCCATCTACCGCCAGGGCGAATTGCGGCGTGACATTATAGCTGACTGATGCGTCCAGCTGACCGAAGGGCTTGTTGAAGATTGGCAGGTTGCCGGTTCCGTTGCCCGCCGTCGTGACGACATATTTGCTGCGCCAGTTATAGGCGACGCGCGCGGACAGGCCGCCCAGCTCGTAGATGCCGACGATATTATAATTATATTTCGACAGCAATTCCAGCGGCACGTTGACGACCGGGCCGGTCGTCGCCGGAGACGGCGCCTTTGAATCTACATAAGTGAAGTTCGCCTGCATGCCCAGGCCACTGAGCGGTCCAGGCAGGAAGTCGAAGAACTGCTGATAGGCCAGTTCAAACCCCTTCACCTTGCCCTTGGCGACATTGTTGAACGACGTGACCTGATATTCATATGTGTTGCCATTGTTGAAGGTTACGTCGCGGGCCGCGACGGCCGTCTGAATATAGTTTTTGATGTTTTTGTAGAATCCGGCGGCTGTCAGCGACCCGGTCCGGGAGAAATACCATTCCAGCGACAGGTCGAGATTGTCCGACTTCATCGGCTTTAGATAGGGGTTCCCACCGCTGGTCAGGTGCAACTGATCCTGCTGCGCCTGGCCTGGTTCGGTGATGTTGAGGCTGGGGTTCAACTGGCCAAAGCTGGGCCGCGAAATATTCTTCGCCGCCGCTAGGCGCAGTTGCAGGTCGTCGGCCAGGTGAACGCGCAGGTTCAGGCTGGGCAGCACCGAGGTATAGCTGCGCGACGCATTGATGGGATTGAACTCGGCCGGGCCGTTGCTTTCGGTGCCGTCGGGGTTCTGGATGATCGCGATCTGCTGGTAGAAGCCCGATACGTCGAGATCGGTGCGCACGACGCGCACGCCGATATTGCCATCGACAGGATCGGTCTTGAAGAAGGCGGTGGCATAGCTGGTCCAGGTCTTTTGGCGCTGCGCGTTGGTGCCGCTCTGGACATAGGCCGGCGGGCCGGCGATACCCAGCGTGTCGAGCGTATCCTGATAGTTGCGGATGATGCCGCGATTGAAGGCGATGATGTTGCCGAACAGGTCGGCGTCGCCGCGGAAGAAGTTGCTGAGGTCGACATTTTCCAGCTGGCTGGGGATACCGGCCAGGCCGGTGTAGCGATAGCCGGTGTCGATCGTCCGGTTCTTGCGATCAGCAAAGCGGATACCCGCCTTGATCGACGAGAGGATGCCTGCGTCGAAGCGATATTCGGCGTCCAGCCTTGCCGTCCTGTCCGACGCCTTCGATTCGTTGAGATTGTCGAGGTAGAAGGCGCTGTTGTAGGTCGCCGGATTGGCAAGGCCAGTGGCCGAACCGATATTCACGACCGGCACCGATCCCGAAATATCCTGATACAGCGTATCGGCGGTGCCGTTCAGGCCGAAGATCGAACGCAGATTTTTCGTTTTTGCGTCCACATATTGGCCGTCGGCCGTAACGGTCAGGTTGGCGCTCGGCTTCCATTTCAGATTCAGCGAATAATCGGTCGTCTTCGACCGGCGCGTTTCCGCACTGGTGTTGTTGCCGACGGGCAGGTTGATGAATGTGCCGCTCTGAAAATCGCCATTATCGGCATAGGTGAACGGCGCGCCTGGCAGCGGCTGGATCGCGCTGTTCGACGTATAGGCGAAGAAGCTATAGTCGTCGTAGCGGAACTTATAATCCGAACGGAAGACTTCGGCGGTCAACTCCAGCGTGTCGCTGGGGCGCCACTGGACCGATACGTCGGTGCCCAGGCGGCGGCGGTCGCCATAGACTTCGCCAATGCCGGTGCCGTGGGGCAGCGTGGTCACCTGACCGGTGCGGCCCAAGGTCGCCAGCACGGCGGCATCGCCGGGCACAGAGGGATCGAGCGTATAGAAAGGCTCGGTCGAAATAGTATCCTGACGGAAGGCGGTCTTCTGGAAGGAGACACTGGCAAGGATGCCGATCTCACCGATGCCCGTGTCCCAACGGTTGCTCAGCAGGAGCGAGGCCGACGGCTTGTAACGGTCGACCAGGTCGAAATGACTCTGGGTCAGGGATGCCGCCGCCTTGAAACCGTCAAAGTCGAACGCTTTGCGGGTGCGGAAATTGATCGTGCCCGACAACTGATCTTCGATCAGGTCGGCCGACGGATTTTTATAGACGTCGATGCCGGACAGCAGTTCAGAAGGAATATCCTCCAGGTTAAGCTGGTTGGCGCCGCTGGCGGTGAAGATGTCGCGACCGTTCAGTTCGGTCCGCACCTGAGTCAGGCCGCGGATCGCGACTGAACTGCCTTCGCCAAAACGGCGCTGGACCTGGATGCCGGGAATGCGCTGGAGCGCCTCTGCGACGTTGCGGTCAGGCAGCTTGCCGATGTCTTCCGCGACGATCGAATCGACGATGACGTCGCTGTTGCGCTTGATCGCCTGGGCGCTCGACAGGCTGGCGCGGACGCCGGTGACGACGATGTCGCCTTCGGTCGCGGCGGGCTGCGGCGGCGTGGCTTCCTGCGCGTGGACGTTGCTCCCCAGCGCGATGCTGGCGATCGAAATGCCGGCCAGCAACGCAGCGCGACGCGGCATAGGCGTGATCTTGGTCATGAAACCCCTTCCTCTCCCTGACGCCCCGATCGGAGCGTTCGACTCGCGACCACTTCGGGCCGCCGAAAACCTTCCCTTATGCGCCTCGTCCCGCTTTGGGAGCGGTAACAAGGCGACCCTCCATTACTCCCACATTTTGAATTATGAAATATAAAAATTGATTTCATATGTGGACAGTGGTTAGAAAGAGGCACCGGCAAGGCGGCTCCGATACCCAGGAGCATCGGTTCGGGGAGGAGCAGAATGACCGGCAAGTCGCGCTATCAGGCGCCCGCCCTGACAAAGGGGCTTGAGATATTGGAATTGCTCGCCGCCGCCAGCGATCCGTTGATAATGTCTGACATATCCATCGCTCTGGGCCGGTCGGTCAGCGAAATTTTCCGCATGTTGCAGGTGCTGGAAGAGCATGGTTATATCGCCCGTGCCGAGGAAGGCTATCGCCTGACCAACCGGCTGTTTGCGCTTGGCATGAGCCAGCCGCCGATTCGCGACCTCGCCTCCACCGCCCTGCCGGTGATGCAGGATTTGGCGCGCAGGGCCGGGCAGAGCTGTCACCTAGCCGTCGCGTCAGGCGCGGAAATGGTCGTCATCATCGCCATTGAAGCACCGGGCCTGTCGGGCTTTGCCGTGCGCGTGGGCTATCGCCGGCCGCTGCACCGGTCCAATTCCGGGCGCATCCTGCTCGCCTTCCAGCCGCCCGAGGCGCGGACGGCGATGCTGGACGACATCCGCGCCACCGGCGAGACGCTGGACGAGGCCGAATTGACCGAACGGCTCGACGCGGCGGTGGCCAATGGCGGCGCGATTTCGCCCAGCCCGATGCTGACCGGCATCACCGACCTGTCCGCGCCGATCCTGGCCGGCGGGGTTGCACGCGCCGCGCTGACCATGCCCTTCGTCGATGGCGCGGCGAACCGGGCGACGGTGGAGGCGTGCAGCCAGTTGGTGCGCGACGCGGCCGCCACGATCGGCGGCGCGATGTCGCCGATCATGCTGGTGCCCCCTCGCGAGGTGGAGGGCGGACAATGAGCGACATGGACCGGCGTGCCGCCTTGGCGGCGGCGGCGGGATTGGCCGCACTGCCGGGCCTGGCCCGCGCGCAGACGAGCGCGGCCGACGAACTGATCGACCTGTGGCCGGGCACGCCGCCGGGCGGGACGGGCGCGTGGATCGTCCGCAAGATCGCCGACCAGTCGAAAGACCCGGCCACGCCCGATCGCTGGGTCACCGGCATCGCGCGGCCTGTGCTGGTGGTGCGCCGCCCTGCCCGCCCCAATGGCGCGGCTATGCTGGTGGTGCCGGGCGGCGGCTATGGCTTCCTGTCCTACGACAATGAAGGGACCAGCCAGGCCGCCTGGCTGAATGCGCGCGGCATCACCGCCTTCATCCTGCTCTATCGTCTGCCGGGCGAAGGCTGGGCGCGGCGTCAGGATGTGCCGTTGCAGGATGCGCAGCGGGCGATGCGAATAATTCGCACTAATGCTGTCCAACTCGGTGTCGCACAGGACCGGATCGGCGCGCTCGGCTTCTCCGCCGGTGGGCATCTGGCCGGGTCGCTGGCGACGCGCCATGCCGAAGTGGTCTATGATCCCGTCGACGCCGCCGACCGGCAGGACGCCCGGCCCGATATCGCGGGGCTGGTATATCCGGTCGTCAGTCTCGACGCGCCCTTCACCCATCGTGGATCGCGCGACATGTTGCTGGGGCCGGACGCATCGACCGACATGCGCCGGGCGCGATCGATTGAGTTGCGGGTCGATGCCGCGACCCCGCCTGTCTTCCTGGTCCATGCGACAGACGACGGCTTGGTCCCGCCCGCCAACAGCATCGCCCTCTTCCAGGCGATGGAAGCGGCGAGGCGCCCGGTCGCGCTCCATATTTTCGAAGATGGCGGCCATGGCTTTGGCGTGCGCCTGCCCCGGACGATGCAGGCGTCGGCCTGGCCCGATCTATTCGCAACATTCGCTGCGCGGCATGGGCTGATCCCGGCATGACGACACGCGCCACCTGGAAGAAGAAGACTGATCAGAAATGAGGAATTGGATGCGGCATCTTATCGCTTGTTGCTGCGCGCTGGCGCTGGGCAGCCCGGCATTCGCCGTGAGCAAGGTGCCCGGCGACCCGCATGTCGATGACCCGGTCGGCATCGTTGCAGACCCCTGCCCGGCCCATCCCAAGCCGACGGATGAAGCGGGCTGGAAGATGTGGAACCTCCATATGCTGACCCGCGATTTCGGGCAGTTATGCCGCTATGCCGCGGACAATAAGGCGATGGAAGGCCAAAGGGTCCGGGCCGTATTCATGGGCGATTCGATCACCGACAACTGGATCAACGCCGATCCGTCGATGTTCACCGACGGCCTGGTCGATCGCGGCATCAGCGGGCAGACCACGGCGCAGATGCTGGTGCGCTTCCGCAGCGACGTGATCGCGCTCAAACCGCAGGTCGTCCACATCATGGCGATGACCAATGACATCGCCGGAAACACCGGCGCGGCGACGATGAACACGGTGCTGGGCAATATCCAGACTATGGCCGAGCTGGCCGATGCGCATGGGATCAAGGTCGTCCTTGCCTCCGTGCCGCCCGCGGGCGCCTTCCCCTGGAGTCCGGGGCTGCAACCCGCGCCGCAGATCGCGGCGATCAACAGGTGGCTGTCCGATTATGCACGGAGCCGGGGCTTCACCTATGTCGATTATCATAGCGCCATGGCGCAGGCGGATGGCGCGATGAAGCCGGGCCTGTCCAGCGATGGCGTGCATCCAACCGCGGCAGGCTATGCGATCATGCGCCCGTTGGCGCGGCAGGCGATCGACAAGGCGTTGAGGGCCATTCAATGACGATGCTGGGACGCCGATCCTTCCTGGCGGGCACCGCTGCGCTGGGCCTAGCCCGCGCTGCCCGCGCGGCCAGCCCCATGGGCACGATGCGCGGGCCGGTGCAGCCAAGCTGGTCCTCGCTGGTCGTCAACTACCGCTATCCCGACTGGTTCCGCGACGCGAAGCTGGGGATGTGGTCGCATTGGGGGCCGCAGTCGGTGCCGGCGCAGGGCGACTGGTATGGCCGCTTCATGTATATGCAGGGCCATCCGATGTACGAGCATCACCTGAAAACCTACGGCCATCCGTCGGTTTCGGGGATGAAGGACATCCAGAATCTGTGGACCGCCGACAAGTGGGAGCCGGACGCGCTGATCGCCCGCTACCAGAAGGCGGGGGCCAAATATTTCATGGCGCTCGCCTGCCATCACGACAATCTGGATTGCTACAACAGCCGTTATCACGCCTGGAACAGCCTGCGCGTCGGGCCGAAGAAGGATGTGGTCGGCATCTGGGAACAGGCGGCGCGGCGCGCGGGGATGAAGTTTGGCGTGTCCAACCATGCCGCCCATGCCTGGCACTGGTATCAACCCGCCTATGGCTATGATCCAACAGGCCCGAAGAAGGGCGAGCGCTACGATGCGTTTCGCCTGCGCAAGGCGGACGGCAAGGGGCAATGGTGGGAGGGCCTCGATCCGCAGGAGCTTTATACCGGCGGCCATGCCGTGTTGCCCGATGGCATCGACACGATCGAGGCGATGGACAAATGGCACGACGCGAATAACGGCCAGTGGATCGAAACCGGGCCGAAGGACGACCCGGCCTATGTCACCCGCTGGCTGCTGCGCCAGACCGACCTTGTCGCGAAATATAAGCCCGACATCGTCTATATGGACGATCATGAACTGCCCTTCGGACCCGTAGGGCTGGAGGCGGCGGCGGACTATTATAACCGATCGATCGACTGGCACGGAAAGATCGATGTAGTGCTGACGGGCAAGCAGCTCAAACCCTATGCCCGCTTCGGCATGGTGCAGGATGTCGAGCGCGGCTTTACCGACCATCTGTGGGACGAGCCGTGGCAGACCGACACCTGCATCGGCGACTGGTTCTACAATGAAGCCCGGCTGCACGACAAAAGCTACAAGAGCGCGGAGGAAGTCATCCAGCGGCTGGCCGATGTCGTTTCGAAGAACGGCAATCTCATGCTCTCCATCCCGCAGCCGGGCGATGGGTCGATCGACAGCGAGACGGAGAAGGTGCTGGACGGCATGGCGGCGTGGATGGTCCATGGCGGTGAGGCGATTTTCGGGTCGCGGCCGTGGCGCATCTATGGCGAAGGGCCGACCCAGTTGATCGCAGGGATGCAGAATGAGGAGAAGGCCAAACCCTTCACCGGCCAGGACATCCGCTTCACGACGAACAAGGGCGCGCTTTACGCGCTGATCCTGGGCAGGCCGGACGCATCTACGACTATCCGCTCACTGGCGCGCGGCCGCGTGGGCAGTCAGATCGAACGGGTGACGCTGCTCGGCGGCGGTCCGATCGCCTTTCGTCAGGATGGCGCGGGCCTCCATGTCGACATGCCGCAGGGCAGGCATTTCGTTCCGGTTGTCCGCATCGACGGCCGGGGCCTCGTCTAATTACAGGGATTTACAGGGATGATCGCAAAGAGCTTCAAATGGATCGCATTGGGCGCATCCTGTCTTACCGCCCCGGCGCTTGCCGACCCAATGGCGCTGCTCGATCGCCATGGCAGCCGGGTGGCGGTCGAACCCTATGCGCCCAATATCGTGCGGGTGACGATTGCGCTCGATCCTGACCTCGCTTCGGCCGCGCCGGGCGAAGGGCCGAATGCGAAGGCGGACGCGACCGGATGGACCCATCGCAGCGATGCCAGCGGCGACATATTCTCTTCTACGGCGCTGACGCTGACGGTCGACGCCCAGCCTTGGCCCAAGGCGCCGACCCAGATGGAGCGCTATTTCGCGCCGTCGCTGCCGCCGGTCAGCCTGTCGGTGCAGGACGCCAGCGGCAATGTCCTCGCCAAGATGACCGGCTGGGAAATGGCGCCCGTGACGGTCAACGGCGAAAAGACGTTCAAGGTCGGCGCCAGCTTCGATTCCCCGGCGGACGAACATTATTATGGTCTGGGCCAAAACCAGGAAGGCAATATGGACCTGCGCGGCCAGCAGATCGATTGCCAGCATCATTATGACGCTCCGGCTGGGGAAACGGTCTGCGTCCCCTTCATGGTCACGAACAAAGGCTATGGTATCGTCTGGGATAATCCCGCCCGCACGCTGATCCAGCCCGGCCTGCACAGCAGCACCCATTGGCAGAGCCAGGTGGGCGAGCGCGTCTCATTCTTCGTCATTACCGGCAAGACGACCGACGAACTTTATGCCGGTTACGCCAAGTTGACAGGCGAAACGCCGCTGCCGCCCAAGGCAGGCTTCGGCCTGATCCAGAGCAAGGCGCGCTATGAGAGCCAGCAGGAACTGCTCGATATCGCCAACGGCTATCGCCAGCGTAACCTGCCGCTGGACGTGATGGTGCTCGACTGGTTTTACTGGACCCGCATGGGGCAGATGGACATCGACCGCAGCTATTTCCCCGATCCCAAGGGAATGAACGACCAGTTGAACGCCATGGGGATGCGATCCATCATCAGCGTCTGGCCGCGCTTCGAGCGGGAATCGCGCTATTTCGAGTTTCTCAAGACCAAGGGCTGGTTCCTGCACGACAAGGACGGCAATCCCATCGACGGCCTGCCGATGCGTTTCGACCGGGCAGGTGCGCTGATCGACAGCACCAACCCGGAAGCGCGCGAATGGTTCTGGGGCAAGATACGGGACAATATCGCGAGCCAGGGCTTCGACTGGTTCTGGCTGGACGAGACCGAACCGGATCTGGTGCCCGACGGCTATTTCTACGCCAAGGGGTCAGGCGACCGCTATCACAATCTCTTCCCGCTCGTTCATACCACCGGCGTTGCCGAAGGGTCCGAGCGCGACCGGCCCGGTTTCCGCAACATGATCCTGGCCCGCGCCGCCTATCTGGGGTCGCAGCGCAATGGCGGCTTGTTCTGGTCGTCGGACGTCAAATCGACCTGGGAAGCGTTGCATCGGCAAATCCCCGCCGGCCTCAACTTCACCGCGTCGGGCCTGGCCTATTGGGGCAGCGACATTGGCGGCTGGCAATGGCCCAAGGGGCCGAAGGCAGAAAACCCGATCCTGGTCGATCCGGCCGGCGCGACGGCGATGGGCGCGGATTATCCCGACTATCCCGAACTGTTCGTGCGCTGGTTTCAATATAGCGTCTTTACGCCGACGCTGCGCATCCACGGCCAGCGGCCCGGCACCGCGCTGTGGGAATATGGCAAGGCGGCCGAGCCGATCCTGGCCGACTGGTTGCGCCTGCGTTATACGCTGATGCCCTATATCTATGCGCTGGGCCGTCACACCTATGACACGGGCGCGCCGTTCATGCGCGGGCTGTTCATGGATTTCCCGAACGATCCCAAAGTGTCGGACATCGGCGACCAATATATGTTCGGCCCCGCCTTCCTGGTCGCCCCGGTGACGGTGCAAGGTCAGACGAAGCGCCCGGTCTATCTGCCCGCCGGGGACGCCTGGTATGATTATTGGACCAACCAGCGGTTCGAAGGCGGCCAGACGATCGAGGTCGACACGCCGATCAACCGCATCCCGCTTTTCGTCAAGGCCGGGTCGATCGTGCCGATGGGCCTTCAGGTGAAAAGCACGGCGGAAAAACAGGCGCTGGAAAGCATCCGTGTCTATCCCGGTGCCAACGCCCGTTTCACCCTTTATGACGATGACGGCACCACTAACGCCTATCGCAAGGGCGGCCTGAAGGCGGACCTCGTCTGGAACGACGCCGCCAAATCGCTGACGAGCAAGACGAAGCTGCCCACCGGCCAGGCGATCGCCGGGTTGGTGCAGGTCGTCGGTCAATAAGGAGTTTCGCAATATGACGGGTATCAATCGCCGCGAATTGGGCATTGGATTGGGTGCGGCCGCTCTGGGTGCTGGCCTTGCTGGCGGCACAGCAGTCGCGCAGACTGCGCCGGCCGCCTCGCCGCAGGGCGACCGCGCCTTCCCCGCCGACTTCCTGTGGGGCTGCGCCACCGCGGCCTATCAGATCGAGGGCGCGGCGAAGGCGGATGGGCGCGGCCAGACCAATTGGGACGTATTTTCGCACACGCCGGGCAAGGTCGCCAATGGCGATACCGGCGATGTCGCCTGTGACAGCTATCATCGCTATGGCGACGATATCGCGCTGCTCAAGGCGCTGGGCGTCAAGGCCTATCGCTTCTCGATCGCCTGGTCGCGCATCTTCCCCGATGGCAGGGGCAAGCCCAATGCCAAGGGGCTGGATTATTATAACCGCCTGGTCGACGGGCTGCTGGCCGCCGGCATCACGCCCCATGTCACGATGTTCCACTGGGACTTGCCCCATGCCCTGCCCGGCGGTTGGCAGAATCGCGACACGGCTTACGCCTTTGCCGATTATGCTGGTTACACCGCCGGCAAGCTCGGTGATCGCGTCCAGCATTTCATGACGGTCAACGAACTGCGCTGCTTCACGGACCTGAGCTACATGACCGGTGGCAAGGCGCCGGGCCTGAAGCTGCCGATGGGCGAGGTGAACCAGATCCGCCATCATGGCGTGCTGGCCCATGGGCTGGGCGTGCAGGCGATCCGGGCCGCGACCAAGGCGGGGACGCAGGTCGGCATCGCCGACAATCCCAGCGTCTATGTGCCCGCGATCGAGACGCCGGAGCATATCGAGGCAGTGAAGAAGGCGGTGCGTGAGGAGAACGCCATGTTCCTGACCGCGATCATGGAGGGCCGCTATATCGACAGCTACCTGACCGCGCAGGGCAAGGACGCGCCCAACGTCAAAGACGGCGATATGACGCTGATCGGTGCGCCGCTCGATTTCCTGTCGGTCAATGTCTATACCGGCAACACTGTGCGTGCCGATCCGTCTTCGCTCGCCGGGTACAAGATATTGCCGCATCCGGGCCAGGCGCCCCGTATGCCCTCCCCCTGGCTCTATGTGACGCCGGAGGTCATCTATTGGGGGATGCGGGCGATCAGCGAAAACTGGAAGCCCAAGGGGCTATACATCTCGGAAAATGGCTGTTCCGCGGACGACAAGGTGGCCGAGGACGGCAAGGTCTATGACACCGACCGGGTCATGTATCTGCGCAATTACCTGACCCACCTGCAACGCGCCACGCGCGAGGGGATTCCGGTAAAGGGCTATTTCGTGTGGAGCCTGATGGACAATTTCGAGTGGGAAGATGGCTATACCAAGCTGTTTGGCATCCACCATGTCGATTTCAAGACCCAGAAGCGGACGCCCAAGCTCTCCGCCGACTGGTATCGCGAACTGGTGCGCACCAACAAGCTGGTGTGACGGATGAGGGGGCGGAATGACCCGCCCCCTTTGCCCTAGCGCTTCGCACCGATCTCCACCTGCGTTTCGCCCAATCCTGCGGCGTGGGCGCGCAGGATGATCCGGCCGGGCCGGTCCGCCTTCACGATCGCCAGCGCCAGACCGTTGAAGGCGGCGCGGCTGTGCGAGGGGAAGGCGGTGAGATCGGTGGGATCGCCATTGTCCGTGGCGACGATCTGGCCCGGCCCTTCGATCGTGAAGCGGATATCCTGCTTGGCGGCGGGGACGATCTGGCCGTCCTTGTCCAAGACCTTGAGCGTCACGAAGCTGAGGTCGCGGCCATCGCTGGCGATGGTGGAACGGTCGGCGGTCAGCGACAGTTTCGCGGCCTCGCCCACGGTGCGGATCGTCTGCGTCGCCCAGGGCTTGCCGGCCTTCCAGGTGACGACCTTCACCTCGCCCGGCGCATAGACGACATAGTCCCAGCGGAAGCGATATTCATAGTCGCGCTTCTTGATCTTTCCCTCCGACTGGCCGTTGACGAACAGTTCGGCCTCATCCGCCGAGGAGAAGACATGGACCGGCGTGATCTGACCGACGCGATCGGGCCAGGTCCAGTGCGGCAGGATATGCGCGAATTGCAAGTCGGGCCGCCAGCGCGCTTGATAGAGCCAGAAGCGATCCTTGGGGAAACCGGCCAGATCGAGGATGCCCGAATAGCTGCTGCGCGACGTGTAGTAAGGTGTGGGTTCGCCCAGATAGTCAAAGCCTGTCCAGACAAATTCGCCCGCGACATAGGGGTTCTGGTCATCCGCCGCCCAGACCCGGTCGGGCGAGGAGCCGAAATCGGCGGCGTGCAGTTCATAGGCGGACACCTGATGCGTGTCGGGATTGCCGCCCGACCAGGGTCGCACCGGGCCGCTGATCGCGCCGGCGACAGGGAACATATATTCGCCCCGGCTGGACAGCGCCGACGCGCTTTCGGTGGACAGGATCACCTTGTCAGGGAATTTCGCGCGGAAAGCGGGATATTGGCCGATGATGCCGCGAATGCCCGCGCCCTGATAGTTGAGGCTGATGGCATCGACCGTGGTGGGCAACAGCATGTCCGCCTTGGCGAAGTTCATGGCACCCGTCGCGAGGCGCGTGGGGTCTTCCTCATGGGCGATGGCGACCAGTTCGCGGCCGATCTTCGCGCCCGCTTCGCCGTCATATTGTTCGCCGACTTCGTTGCCGACGCTCCACATGATGATCGAGGGATGGTTGCGGTCGCGGCGCAGCATCGACCGCAGGTCCGCTTCGTGCCAGTCGGGGAAGATTAGGTGGAAGTCGTGCGGCGTCTTCTTCTTTTCCCAACTGTCGAATATCTCGTCCATCACCAGGAAGCCTATCTGGTCGGTGAGTTCCAGCAGTTCGGGCGCGGGCGGATTATGGCTCATGCGCACGGCGTTAGTGCCCATTTCGCGCAGGATTTCGAGCTGGCGCTCCGCCGCGCGACGGCTGAAGGCCGCGCCGATCGCGCCGAGGTCATGATGATTATTGACGCCGCGCAACGGGATATGTTCGCCGTTGACGATTACGCCCTTGTCGGGATCGAACCGGATGTCACGCACGCCGAAACGGGTTTCGTAGGTGTCGATCGTCCTGCCGCCCTGTGTCACGGTGGACAGGGCGACATAGCGGTTGGGCTGTTGCGTCGGTGGCGGCCCCCAGAGGCGCGGGTTGTTGAGGATCGTGCTGCCGTTCAGCACCACCTTGGCACCTGGCGCGATGCTGGCGGACTGGCGCGCGATGCTGGCGACGGGGCGGCCGGCGCGCTTGCCGTTGGCGTCCAAGGCGTAGAGGGCGGTGGCGACTTCGACCTGCGCCGCCTTTTCGTCGTCATTGTCGATCGTCAGGCTGAGATCGATGGTGGCGCGATCCTTGGCGACCTGCGGCGTGCGGACGGTGCCGCCCCACTGGCCGACATGCACCTTGTTGGCGGTGGTGAGGCTGATATCGCGGTAGAGGCCGCCGCCAGGATACCAGCGCGCCGACGCGGCCGGGTTGTCGAGCCGGATGGCGAGCTGGTTCTTACCTCCCGGCACCGCATAGGGCGTCAGGTCGAGGCGGAAGCTGTTATAGCCATAAGGCCAGCCGCCAACCAATTGGCCGTTGAGCCAGACGGTAGCGTAGGACATCGCCCCTTCGACATCGAGGAAGATCGACTTGCCCTTTTCGCGCGCGGGTATGTCGAGCGTCTTGCGATACCAGCCGATACCCCAGCTGGGCAGGCGACCCATGCCGCCATAGGGGCCATCCTTGATGAACGGCCCGGCGATCGCCCAGTCGTGCGGCAGGTCGACATGGGTCCAGGCGCTGTCGTTAAAATTCCCCTGCACATAGGGCACATCCCCGCCCGGGTTGCCTGCGGGGCGGACATGATGTTTGGCCGCATCCTTGATGAAAGGATTGGCGCTGGGGAGTATCCACGGCTTGAGCAGCTGCGCGCCGCCGCCGTCTACCTTCACGGCTGCGTCGGCGGGCGTATCCGCCAGCTTGCCGTCGCCTGTATCCGCAATCGGCGGGCGGACGTCATAGCGCAAGTCGGTGGTGAGGCCGGCTGGGTCGCCCTTGGTAAAGCGCCAGTCGCGGCTGATCGACACGCTGTCGGCGGCAATGGCGGAGGGGGTGACGCTCGCCGCGACCAACGCGGTCAGGCCCGTCATGGCGACCGCCCGTCCCCGCATGAATCGCGATCGCGACAACGACATGGACAGTTGTATCATCATTTCCCCTCCCGGCCTTCCGCAATCTGGTAGCGTTATCATTACTCTGAGCGATAGCGTCCGGGTTGGCAAGAGTGGAAGTCGCGATCGGCAATCGGCCAGGCACATAGGCCGATCCCGATGGTGGAAAATGCATGGTGCCGGTCAGGCACCCAGACGGTTGATGGGCGGCGGCGCGACGGGAAGCACTATGTCACCGGGCATGGCCGGGGGCAGGCTGCGGCCGCCCGCGCCGCTCAGCAGCGCGTCGAAATAGGCGATGGTGTGGACCAGCCCTTCGCGCAGCCGTACCGTCGGCTCCCAGTCCAGCGCGGCGCGGGCGCGGGCAATGTCCGGGCGGCGCTGGCGCGGATCGTCGGCGGGCAGCGGCCGCATGACGATGGGGGAGGACGATCCGGTCAGCGCCACGATCATGTCGGCCAGTTCGACCATGGTGAACTCGTCGGGATTGCCGATATTGATCGGCCCGGTGGTCCTGTCGTCGCTGGCCATCAGCCGCAACAGCCCCTCGATCAGATCGCCCACATAGCAGAAGGATCGGGTCTGCGTGCCGTCGCCATAGAGAGTGATGGGCTGGCCGAGCAGCGCCTGGCAGATGAAGTTGGACACGACGCGCCCGTCCGCCGGGTCCATGCGCGGGCCATAGGTGTTGAAGATGCGCGCGACCTTGATCCGCACACGGCCTTCGCGATGATAGTCGAAGAAGAGGGTTTCGGCGCAGCGCTTGCCCTCATCATAGCAGGCGCGCGGGCCGATGGGGTTCACATGGCCCCAATACTCCTCCTGCTGCGGATGGACTTCGGGGTCGCCATAGACTTCGCTGGTCGATGCCTGGAGGATTTTCGCGCCGGTGCGTTTCGCCAGGCCCAGCATGTTGATCGCGCCATGGACGCTGGTCTTGGTCGTCTGCACCGGATTGATGCGATATTGCAGCGGCGAGGCCGGACAGGCGAGATTATAGATCTCGTCTACCTCGACATAGAGGGGGAATGTCACGTCATGGCGCATATATTCGAAATTATGCCGCCCCAGCAGTTGGACGAGATTGCTCTTCGACCCGGTGAAGAGATTATCGACGCACAGCACGTCATGCCCCTGCGCCACCAGCCGATCGCACAGATGCGATCCCAGAAATCCGGCCCCGCCGGTCACCAATATGCGTTTGACGCCCTTGTTCATGGCTGCTGCTCCCTTGCTGGACGGTGCGGATTTCGGCTGAAGATCGTCGCGGCCATGACGCCGAGATAGCGGCGGCTGAAGCGCGCCATGGCGCGATAGTCGCGGCCGGGCCGCACGAGGCCGAGCAGGCTGAAAAGCAGCCAGCGGGCTGCGTAGCCGGTGAAGAGGATCGCGTCATAGGCGGCCCGTGCGATCGGCCCGCGACCCTGGCGGAAGAAGACGCGCGGCCCTTTATAGACGCTGGCCAGCACCTCCATCGAGGATTGGCGCGCGAAACTGGCACCATGATGATGGGTGATGCTCTGCAGCGCGGAATAGAGGACGCGCCAGCCGGCCTGCGCGACGCGGTGGCATAGCTCCATATCCTCGCCGAACATGAAATAGGCGGGGTGGAAGATGGCGGGGCCGACCGCCGCGCGGCGGAAGGTCAGCGATGCGCCCGATACCCAGTCGATCGGCCGGACGCCGGGCGGGTCGTCATCCAGATAGACGGCGGGTGGTGCCCAGCGGCTTGGAAGGATTGCGCCTAGAAACAGATAGTTCCAGGTGAGGTTGGTTAGCGTTGGAAACGCCCCGCCGGACGCGCGCTGGAAACTGCCGTCGCTATTGCGCAGCCGGGAGCCGAGGATACCGATGCTGTCGTCGCCTTCGATCTGCGCGAGCATCGAAGCGATGGCGTCAGGATCGACCACCGTGTCGGGATTGAGCAGCATGACGAAAGGGGCTTGAGTCGATTCATAACCGATTTGGCATCCTTCAGCGAAACCGTGGTTCGCGCCGCTTTCGATCAGTCGCACCCAGGGGAAGTCCGAGCGCACCATCGCTGCGCTGCCATCGGTCGAGGCGTTGTCGACGACGATCGTTTCGACGCTTTCATTGGGCAGGCCGCTACTGGCGGCTATGGCCGCCAGGCAATCGCTTAGCAGGCAGCGGACATTCCAGTTGACGATTATGATGGCGAGCTTTGGCGGGATCATGGCGTCAGGCTCCGATAGAGGTCCGCATAGGAGAGGCGCAGCGCCGCCCAGTCATAGGTGGCGCGGGCATGGTCGCGCAGGACGCGGCGCGTCCGTTCGATCGGGTCGGCGGCCATGCGCGCCAGCAGCGCCGCAAGCGCGCCGGGCGCTTCCATGTCGATCCAGTTGTCGGGACTGGGCAGCAGCCAGCGAAAATGCGGCGCATCATGGGTGATGACGGGTAGGCCGGCCGCTGCCGCCTCCACGATGGCGAGGCCGAAGGCTTCGAAGATGGCGGCATGAGGCATCACGTCGGCCAGCGCGAACAGGTCCGCGACGTCCTGCGTCGAGACATGGGTCACGCGCACCCGATCGGCCAGCCGGGCGCGGGCATAATCGGGAAGGTCCGGGTCCCCATGGTCCAGGCTGCCGTCCAGCCAGAGCAGAGGATCGCCGTCCATGCGCGCGACTTCGTCGATCAGATGATGGGTGCGCTTGTGGCCGCGATTGAGCGCAGCGACCGAGAGGATGACGAAGCGGTCAGGCGCGATGCCGTGCCGGGCGCGCAGCGTGGCGCGGTCGGCGCTGGGGATGAAGCGATCCGGGCGGTAGCCGCAGGGAATGAGCGTCATATCGGCCGGGTCGTGACCCTGCGCGACGGCATCGGCCATCGTCGCCGCGGACATCTGGTGCAGCCGGTCGCAAGGCGGATAGTCGCGCGGCGGCATCGCCGTTCCTTCGGTATAGAGGAGACGGAATTTGAGGCGTAGCGTGCGGCGCAGATGGAACAGCAAGCGCGCCAGCGGCGGGTCGATCACATGGACGATGTCATAGCGCCCGCCGATCAGGTGCGGCAGCAGCGCCAGCGCGAAGGTCAGGCATTCGGCATGCATCGGCGTGCGGCCGATCAGCCGGTGGAGCGGCAGATAGCGCAGGGTGCGACCGCCCCGCGCCAGGAAGGGCAGGACGATCTCGTCCGGGCGTCGATCCCCGCCGCCCTTGAACAGGGTCATGGCGAAATCGCCGCGCATCTCATCGAACAGGTCGCGGAACAGCCGCTCGAACCCGCGCTGGACCAGGCCGATGCCTGGGCAGGCGATGGCAATGCGGGGCGCGATCATACCGCGCCTCGCGCCAGTTGCCGCCAGAGCGGCGCATCCCGGCGTCCGATCAGCAGCAGCGCGCCGAGCAAGATCAGCCCGGCCGCCAGCCCACCTGCGAAGCTGCCGGCGATCGGGCTGGCCGCGACGAGCAGCGCCGTGGCGATGGCGCTGCCCATTGTCGTGGCGACCGGCCGCCAGTCGATCGCAACGCTCGTTGCCCGCTGGGCGATCGCGCTGACGGCCACTGTGCCGAGCAGCAGTTCGACCAGCAGGCAACCGAGCGCTGCGCCGGTCACGCCCATCGACGGGACCAGCAGGAACAGCGCGGCGCACTGGCCCGCCAGCGACAACAGGGTGAGCAGCATTGCCCGCCCCTGCCACCCGGCGATGACGATCAGCGGCGCCATGGCGGTGGTGATCGCGCGCGCCAGCAGGGTCCAGGCCATGAGTTGCAGCAGCGGCGCGCCGGTCACGAAATCCGGTCCCATCAGCCCCATGAGGAACGCCGCGCCGCCATGGATGCCCGCGAACAATAGCGCCGCCAGCGCCACCGACAACAGCAGCGTTGCTTGCTGCGTCCGGGCGAAGGCGGCGGGATCGCGCCGCCAGTCGCGCGCCATGACGGGGAAGGCGGCGCTGTTGATCGCCTGCACGGCGACCAACACCGGCATGATGAATCGCGCTGCGGCGGCATAAAGCGCCACCGCGCGCATATCCAGCAGCCGGGCGAGCAGCAGCGGGGCGAGCGCATCATAGAGCAGCACCAGCAGACCGGCGCAGCCCAAGGGTAGCGCCTGTCCGGCAAGGCGGGTGGGTGTGAGGCGCGTGGCACTATGCATGTCGATCGGCCCGGCCCAATGGATCGTCAGCGCCGCCTGCACCAGACGGGCGACGGCGAAGCTCGCTACCAGCAGCGGCAGCGGCGCGCGATGGAGGCAGGCCAGCGCCAGCAGCGGCAGCATCACGGCCACCCCCGCCAGTTCCGCACCGATATCCCGGTCCATCCGCAGGGCAAGCCGCAGCGCTGCGCGCGCCGGTTGCAGCCAGGCGGTCGCCAGCACCGCAACGCCGCCAGCGCAGCCCGCCAGCACGACCGCGCGATCCTGCCCGGCGGCCAGCAACAGCAGTGGCAGCGCCATGGCGACCGCGGGTCCCTGCACTCGCTTGGTCCGCGCCAGTGCTTCCAGCACCGCGGCCCGGCGTCGCGGTCGCCGCGCGGCATCGCGCACGCCGATGTCGGTCTGGCCGAAATCGACCAGCCATTCGGCAAGGCCGGTGAGGCTGAGCAGCAGGATATAAGCGCCGAACTGCTCCGCCCCCGCCAGGCGCGCGACGA
>JAVBXL010000050.1 GCA_030824575.1 bacterium
CTGCTCCAGGGCTTCGTGTCCGAGCGCGGCAAGATCGTCCCCAGCCGCATCACGGCCGTTTCGGCCAAGAAGCAGCGCGAACTGGCCCAGGCCATCAAGCGCGCCCGTCACCTGGGCCTCCTGCCCTACATCGTGAAGTAAGGGAGTAGAAACCCATGGAAATCATCCTGCTCGAACGCATCGAGAAGCTGGGCGCAATCGGCGACGTGGTCACCGTCAAGGACGGTTACGCACGTAACTTCCTGCTGCCCAACAAGAAGGCGCTGCGCTCCAACAACGCCAACAAGAAGGTCTTCGAGGCCAACCGCGCGAGGATCGAGGCCGATAACGCCGCACGTCGCACGGACGCCGAAGCCGCCGCCGATGGCGTCAACGGCAAGCAGATCGTCCTGATCCGCCAGTCGTCCAACGCCGGCGCGCTGTACGGTTCGGTTGCCGTGCGCGACATCGTCGACGCGCTGCACGCCGATGGCGTGACCAACGTCACCAAGGCGATGGTCGTGCTGGAACGTCCGATCAAGACGCTGGGCGTGTTCGACGTCAAGGTCGCGCTGCACCCCGAAGTCGCTGTCACGATCACCGTCAACGTCGCCCGTTCGCCGGAAGAAGCCGAACTGCAGTCGCAGGGCGTCGATGTGATGGCCGACCTGTTCGAAAAGGACGAGAGCGGCTTCACCGAAGATTATGATCCCAACGCGGAACCGGGCGAAATCGCTTCGGTCGCCAGCGAAGACGAAGAAGAGCCGGCTGAAGAGGCCTGATTTCTTCCGACGGGATCGAACGAGAAAGCCGCCCCGCAACGGGCGGCTTTTTTGTTGGGGTGGATTGGGCTATCCCACTAGCAGTGCTTTATTAGGCATGCCCCCACCCCGACCCCTGTCCTGAGGGGGAGGGCTATATGCCTGCATCTGGTCGACAGCAGACAAGCGGAACGGCCACCGTCCGTGCGCGTTCGACCGATATGGAAGACCGCACCCTCATCGAACGCTTGGCGCGTCATTTGGCCGCCGCCGACCCAAGCGCATGGCAGACCCGGTTAGGGGACGCGGCCAGCATCCTCGCCATCGTCAAGGAACCCGACGCCGCCATGCGCGAGGCGGGCGATGTGGGGACATGGGGCGCGATGATCGACGCCGCCTTGCGGGCGCGCTGGGCGATCGCGCAGCCTGCCGCCGACCTGTCCGAATCGGCCGGATCGGATGAGGAAGGCGAGATCAGTTTGCCGTCCGACGCGGTTGGGCATGATCGCGCCGACTGGGTTCATCTGCATCAGGGGGAGAAGGACGCATGAAAGGACTGTTGAAACTCGCTATCGTCACGGGGCTTGGTGCCTTTGCGGTCAAGGGCTGGCGCGACTGGATGGGCGACGCTGGCGCGCCTGACGACCGCGGCCCTGTGGGTTCATCGGGCGTGGTTCGCGATGCGGGGCCGCAAGAGGGTGTATCGCAGTCGGACTGGGACAAGGTGGACGAACAGTCCGACGAATCCTTCCCCGCCAGCGACCCGCCCGGCAATTACTGATGCGCACTTATTGAATGGACGCGGTCCATTGCTCCCCCGATGCCTGCCGCTTATGAGGCGAAGCCAAGGGCGGTATCGCCGCCCATAACAGGGGATATACTATCTATGCCTTCGGGTCTGATCGCGCTGCTCGACGATGTTGCGGGCATCGCCAAAATGGCTGCCACCTCGTTGGACGATGTCGCAGCGGCTGCCGGCAAGGCGGGCACGAAGGCGGCAGGCGTCGTGATCGACGATGCCGCCGTGACGCCCAAATATGTGATGGGTCTGACCCCCGACCGCGAATTGCCGATCATCTGGAAGATCGCAAAGGGATCGCTGCGCAACAAGCTGCTTTTCCTGTTGCCCGCCGCGCTTTTGATGAGCGCCTTCGCGCCCTGGCTGCTGCCCCCGTTGCTGATGCTGGGCGGCGCGTTCCTGTGTTTCGAAGCGGTGGAGAAACTGCTGGAGGCTGTCCAGGGCGGTCATGACGTCGTTGAGGAAGCGGCTCAGACGCTCACCTCGACCGAAATCGAAAACCAGAAGGTATCGAGCGCGATCCGCACCGATTTCATCCTGTCGGGAGAGATCATGGCCATCTCGTTAGGTACGGTCGCGGGTGAGCCGGTGTGGGAGCAGGCGATCATTCTGGTCGTCGTCGCCATCCTAATTACCGCAGGCGTTTATGGCGTCGTTGGCCTGATCGTGAAAATGGACGATATCGGGCTGCATCTTGCCAAAAAGGACAGGGCTGGGACGAAACTGCTAGGTCGCGGCTTGGTTAAGGCGATGCCGGTGCTGATGGCGTTCCTCTCCGTGGTCGGCACGGCGGCGATGCTGTGGGTCGGTGGCGGTCTGATCGTGCATGGCCTGCACGAATTTCATATCGACCTGATCCCCGGCACGATCGAGCATATCGCCCAGAACGCCGCCCTTGCCGTGCCGGCGATCGGCGGTTTCCTCCACTGGACCGTGACCGCGATCGGCGGCGCGATCGTCGGGCTGGTGGTCGGCGGGATCATTGTGGGCGCGCTGCACCTGTTGCCCTCGAAGAAGCATTGAGCCAAAGCGTCCGCGCTCCCGCGCAGGCGGGCGCACGGATTTGCAGGAATAGCGTGATGTCCCACCCCTCCCCCTGGCGTATCGAGGCTGGCGCGCTCATCGCGCTGGCGCTGCCGATGATCGCGGGCAACATCGCTTGGTCGGCGATCGCCGCCACCGATCTGCTGCTGCTCGGTCGGATCGGGGCGGAGGCGGTCGCGGCCGGCGCGCTGGCGATCAACCTTTTCCATGCGCTGCTGCTGTTCGGCATGGGGCTGGTCACCGCCGCATCGCCCCTGATCGCCAGCGAACGGGGCCGCCGCCGCAACAGCGTGCGCGACGTGCGCCGTACCGTCCACCAGACGCTGCGCGCAGCCGTCTTCTTCGTAGCTCCCGCCTGGCTGCTGCTGTGGCAATGCGAACCGATATTACTGGCGATGGGTCAGGACGCCGACCTGGCGCGGGAGGCCGGCCATTTGATGCACGGCCTGCAATGGGCGCTGCTGCCCTTCCTGGGCTTCACCACATTGCGCAATTTCATCGCCGCGCTGGAACGGCCCATCTGGGGCCTGATCGTCATGCTGGGCGCGATTCCGTTCAACGTGTTGATGGGCTGGGCGCTGATTTTCGGTCATCTGGGCTTTCCCTCGCTTGGCCTGTTCGGCGCCGGGCTGGCGAGCACGCTTTCCTCCTGCTTCCTCTTCTTCGGCCTGCTTGCCGTCATCCTGATCGACCGGCGCTTCCGCCGCTATCGCCTGATGGGCCGTTTCTGGACTCGCGATCGCGAACGGCAGCGGCAGGTGTGGGCGCTGGGCCTGCCGATCGCGATCACGCTGGGCTTCGAAACCAGCGTGTTCAACGCCTCGGCCTTCCTGATGGGGCTGATCGACCGCGATTCGCTCGCCGCCCATGCCGTCGCGATCCAGATCGCCGCGCTCGTCTTCATGGTGCCGATGGGCATCGGTCAGGCGGCGACGATCCGGGTCGGCATCGCCTATGGCCGGCATGATCGCGCCGGCATCGGCCGGGCCGGCTGGCTGGCGCTGATGATCGGCACCGGTTTCGCCTGCTGCGCCGCCGCGCTGCTGATCTTCATGCCGCGCACGCTGGTATCGGCCTTCCTCGACCTGTCCGACCCCGCCAATGCGCGCACCGCGACCTTGGCCGTCAGCTTCCTGGCCGTGGCCGCCCTGTTTCAGCTGGTCGATGCGGCGCAGGCGGTGGGCGCGGGCGTGCTGCGCGGGGTGCAGGATACGACCGTGCCGATGACATTTGCGCTGATCGGCTATTGGGTGGTCGGCATCGGCGTCGGCACCCTGCTCGCCTTCCCATTGGGCATGGAGGGGCTGGGCATCTGGCTGGGACTGGCGAGCGGACTTGGCGCTGTGGCTGTGCTGCTCATCAGCCGCTGGACGCTGCGCGAACGGCTGGGATTGGTGCCGGCCTGACACGATTCATCGCGTTGATTGCACGGGATGGATATGGTGCAACGCACAAAGCAATTGAAAAAATCGCCCGATTCGATAAGGGATGGGGCATCATGCAAGCCCCTACCGAGATTTTTGAAGCGATCGCGCTCCAGAAGTGCCTTAAGGTGACCTATAATAAAATGGTCGTGACCTTGGCACCCCACATCCTCTACACCCGTCATGACGAAATGTTCATCGACGCGGTGACGACCGACCGCGATGGCCGGCCGCCACGCGAGTTGAAGCTCGGCACCTTCAAGATCGTCGGCCTGTCCGACATCGTGGTCTTGGATGAGCCGTTCGAGGCGATGTATGGCCTCTATAATGACGGCGACGACAAATATAAGGGCGTGACCCTGTTCGCCGTGACGCCGGAGAGCCAGGCGGCCTGATTCAATAGGACATCCACCGACGTCCGTTCGTTTCGAGCGTAGTCGAGAAATGGAAGCGCAGCGCTATGCGCTTCTCGACACGCTCGAAGCGAACGGAGGTTGGAGTTGCTCGTCGCCTCTATTTCTTCAGCCTGTATCCCGTGCGGAACATCCACCCGATGACGCCGATGCACACGGCCAATATGCCCATGACGAACAACAGGCTCAGCCCGATGGCCACGTCGCCCTTGCCGAAGAAGGTCCAGCGGAAGCCGGAGATCAGATAGACGATCGGGTTGAACAGCGTGATCGTTTGCCAGGGTTCGGCCAGCATCTTCACCGAATAGAAGGCGCCGCCCAGGAAGGTCATGGGCATGATGAGCAACAGCGGGATCACCTGCAACTGTTCGAAACTCTGCGCCCAAATGCCGAGGATGAAGCCGAACAAGCAGAAGCTGACCGCGATCAAGATCATGAACCCTGCCATTGCAAACGGGTGCGCCACCGGCACGTCGACAAACAGATGCGCGGTCAGAAAGATAATGCTCCCCACGATCAGCGACTTGGTCGCCGCCGCGCCGACATAGGCGATGATCGTCTCCGTCGCGGACACCGGCGCTGACAGCAGTTCGTAGATGGTGCCGGTGAATTTGGGCATGTAGATGCCGAAACTGGCGTTGAAGATGCTTTCGGTGAACATCGCCATCATGATGAGGCCGGGCACGATGAAGGCGGCATAGGGGATGCCGTCCACCTCCGTCATGCGCGACCCGATCGCCCCGCCGAACACGACGAAATAGAGCGATGTGGTGATGACCGGAACCAGCAGGCCGGTCAGCAGGGTGCGGCGAAAACGATGCAGTTCGAACGCATAGATGGACGCAATGGCGCGCAGATTCTGGAGGCTCATGCGGCCTTCTCCTGATGGACGAGGCTGACGAAGATGTCCTCGAGGCTGCTCTGGCGCGTGTTCAGATCCTTGTAGCCGATGCCGAGGTCGCCCAGCTTGCGCAGAAGCGACGATACGCCCGTCCGCTCCGCCTGGGTATCGAACACATAGTCGAGTTCGTGCCCTTCATCGCCCAAGGTAACGCCCCATTCGGCAAGGTCTGCGGGCACCGCATCGATCGGTTCGGCCAGGACGATGGTCAGCGTCTTCTTGCCCAGCTTCTTCATCAGCGCGGTCTTGTCCTCGACCAGCATCAGTTCGCCCTTGTTGATCACGCCCACCCGGTCGGCCATTTCCTCGGCCTCCTCGATATAATGGGTTGTCAGGATGATAGTGACGCCGGTCTGGCGCAGTTCGCCGATCAGCTTCCACATGTCGCGGCGCAGTTCGACATCGACGCCCGCGGTCGGTTCGTCCAGGAACAACACGCGCGGTTCGTGGCTCAGCGCCTTGGCGATCATCACGCGCCGCTTCATGCCGCCGGACAGTTCCAATATCTTGCTGTTACGCTTGTCCCAGAGCGACAGGTCGCGCAGCACTTTTTCGATATGGGCGTCGTTGCGGGGCTTGCCGAACAGGCCGCGGCTGAAATTCACCGTGTCGATGACCCGTTCGAACTGGTCGGTCGACAATTCCTGCGGCACCAGGCCGATCGCGGTGCGCGCGCCGCGATAGTCGCGCACGATGTCGTGGCCAGCCACGGTTACGCTGCCGCCGGTGGCGCGCGCGATGCCGCAGACGATCGAGATCATCGTGGTCTTGCCCGCGCCGTTCGGCCCCAGCAACGCGAAAATCTCGCCTTCCTCGATGGTCAGGTCGACGCCCTTCAGCGCCTCGAAGCCCGACGAATAGCGTTTCGTCAGGCTCTTGATCTCAATGATGGATGCCATGGATGGCTCTGCCCCTTTTGCGTTGCGGCAAAGATAGGGAGCCGATAGCCGAACGCAACCTATTCGCCGCGCCGGGAAAAGCGGAAGACGGTGGCGGGCGGGAAATTGCGCACGGTCTGGCCGGCGCGCACCACGTCCAGCCCCAGCATGTCGATCACGTCGCGGCTCACCGGCGGGCGCATCGAGTAGGTGAACTGCACGAAGCTGCCGCCGGGCCGCAGCATGCGGAAGGATTCCGAGAGGATATCGTGGTGCATGTAGCGGTCCATCGCCAGCAAAGGCAGGCCGCTGACCACGGTCTGATAATCGCCCGGTTCGCCCGCGGTCGCGGTGGACACGATCTGGGCTGGCGTCTCCAGGATCGACACATGGGGAAAATGCCGGCGCAGCCCGCGCGCGAAGGCGGGATTGATTTCGACCACCTCCAGCTTTTCGGGCGGCAAGCCGGTTTCCAGTATCGCGCGGGTGAAAACCCCGGTCCCGCCGCCCAGTTCCAGCACGCGACCGTCCAGCGGATCGATCTGCGACACCATCAACCGGGCTAGATAGCGGCTCGACGGCACCACAGACGCAGTCTGGCGCGGTTTCTTAACCCAGGCGGCCAGGAAATCGAGATATTCGGTGGCGCGGGCGCGAAATTCCCCGCTCGGCAGGGCGATCGCCCTACTGCGCTTGGGCTTATGCTGCATAAGCGAAATGCGACCGCTTTATTTCCATTCCGACTCCCTTAGCGGGGACAAGGGGCTGCGTCGATTGCCTTTCGCTTAGGTCAGCCCGCATCGCGCTGGCCCGACAGCATGTCGACCCGTTCCTGCAACCAGTCGGCCACCGCGCCGATCCGCGCCAGCTTGCGCAGGTCGCCATGCATGACCAGCCAGAAGCTGCGGGTGATTTCCACCCGGTCGGCCATCAGCGGCACCAACGCTGCGTCACGCCGGGCGATGAAGTCGGGTAGCACGCCGATCCCTGCCCCGTCCGCGATCATCCGCTGCTGCATGATGATGCTGGTCGATCGCAACGTCGCCTCCAGCCCCGCCTCCACCTCGTCCAGATAATCCAGTTCGGGAGAGAAGATAAATTCGGGCACATAGCCAACCAGCACATGGTCGCGCAGGTCTGCCGGGGCGGCCGGTTCACCCGTCCGCGCCAGATAGGCGGGCGACGCATACAGATGCAGCCGATAATCGCCCAGCCGCCGCACCGTCAGCCGCCCACGCTGCGGCCGCGCCAGCATCACCGCCATATCGGCTTCGCGGTTGGATGGATTGAGGAAGCCGGATGCTGTCACAAGGTCGAGCCTGATGCCCGGATGCCGCCGGTTGAAATCGCCCATGCCCGGCGCCAATACCCAGGTCCCGAACCCTTCGGCCACCGAGAGGCGCACTTGGCCCGCCAGCCGATGCTCCTGCCCCTTCACATCCTCCATCGCGGCGAGCGCGGCGCTTTCCGCGCCCTCCGCATGGTGCAGCAGCGCCTGCCCGCGCGCCGTCAGCGTCCGTTCCCCAGCAGCCAGTTCGAACAATTCAGCGTCGAGCGCCTTTTCCAGGCGCGCCAGCCGCCGCGCGATGGTGGTCGCATCAATGCCAAGCGCGCGGGCGGCAGGCGCGACCTTGCGGGCGCGGGCGACCGCCAGAAATACCCTGAGATCGTCCCAGTCGAACATGCACGCGCCCATCCTGCAAATTTGCAGCCTGTCCATGCACAACTTCGCCATTGCTTGCAATAACGCGGCGTTGCTAGAAGCGTCTGGACAAGCGATCCTGCTGCGCCGCGCCCATCATTGGCGTGCCGGACAGGCTTGCGGAGGATGGAGAGCATGACCCAGTTCGACCTGACCGAGGACCAGCGCGCCATTCAGGAGATGGCGCAGCGGTTCACCGCCGATGCGATCACCCCGCATGCGGCGGAGTGGGACGAAAAGCATATCTTCCCCCGCGAAACGATCCGCGCCGCGGCGGACCTTGGCTTTGGCGGCATTTACGTGTCGGAGGAATCGGGCGGCATCGGCCTGGGCCGGCTGGAATCCGCGCTCATCATGGAAGCGATGGCCTATGGCTGTCCGTCCACCAGCGCATTCATATCGATCCACAATATGGGCGCCTGGATGATCGACCGCTTCGGCGGGCAGGCAGTAAAGGACAGATATCTGCCCGACCTGGTGCCGATGGTGCGCATGGCCAGCTATTGCCTGACCGAAGCGGGTGCCGGATCGGACGCCGCGGCGCTCAAGACCAAGGCGGTCAGGGACGGCGACCATTATGTCGTGACCGGTTCCAAGCAGTTCATCTCCGGCGGCGGCGAGAATGAGATCTACCTCGCCATGGTCCGCACCGGGCCAAATACACCGGAAGGAAATGGGCCGAAAGGCATCTCTTGCCTCGTCATCGAAAAGGACATGCCCGGCGTCAGCTTCGGCGCGCAGGAACGCAAGCTGGGCTGGCATTCGCAACCGACCGCGCAGGTGAATTTCGATGGCGTGCGCGTGCCGGTGGAAAATCTGGTCGGCGCGGAGGGCGAAGGCTTTCGCATTGCGATGATGGGGCTGGATGGCGGGCGGCTTAATATCGGTGCCTGCTCGCTGGGCGGGGCGCAACGCTGCATCGATGAAAGCGTGCGCTATACCAAGGATCGCAAGCAGTTCGGCCAATCGATCGCCGATTTCCAGAATACGCAATTCACCCTGGCCGACATGCAGACCGAATTGGAGGCTGCCCGCACGCTGCTCTATGCAGCCGCGGTCAAGGTGACGGACAATGCCCCCGACAAGACCCGCTTCGCCGCGATGGCGAAACGCTTCGCTACGGACACCGGATCGTCGGTGGCTGATCGCGCGCTGCAATTGCATGGCGGCTATGGCTATCTGATGGACTATCCGATCGAACGCATCTGGCGCGATCTGCGGGTGCATTCCATTCTGGAGGGCACCAACCAGGTCATGCGGATGATCGTGGCGCGGGACATGTTGCGGTGAACCCGATCCTCTCCCTTTGGGGAGAGGATATGAAGCCTTGGCGCGGCACGCGCCTAGGCGAAGTTGGAGAGGGGCCGGCGCGCAATCCCCCTCTCCCAGCTCCGACTAGGCAGCAAGCTGCCAAGTCTTCGCATCCCTCTCCCTCAAAGGGGCGAGGAAGGAGATAAGAATGACTGACCAAGTCCTGACCATCATCGAAAACGGCGTCGGCCGCATCCGCCTGAACCGGCCCAAGGCGATCCATGCCCTCACCCCGGAGATGTGCGAGGCGATCAACGATGCTCTGCTTGGCTGGGCGCAGGACGATGCGGTCACCGCGGTCATGATCGATCATCTGCCCGCCGCCGATGGCGATCCCAAGCTGTCGCGCGGTTTCTGTGCAGGCGGCGACATCGCGATGATCGCCAACAACGCCAAGGCCGACTGTATCGAGGCGGAGCGATTCTTTCATGTCGAATATCGGATGAACCATCTGCTGTTCGTTTATGGGAAGCCGATCGTCGCCTTTATCGACGGTATCGTCATGGGCGGGGGCGTCGGCATCTCCCTACCGGCCCGCTTCCGCGTCGCGACCGAGCGGACGACCTTCGCCATGCCCGAAACCGGCATCGGCCTGTTCCCCGACGTGGGCGGCGGCTGGTTCCTCCCGCGCTTGCCCGGCCGGGTCGGCGCGTGGCTGGCAGCGACGGGCGCGCGGATCGACGGGGCGGATTGCGCCGCCATCGGCATCGCCACCCACTATATCGCATCGGACAGACTGGATGCGATCAAGGCGCGCATCCTGGCCGATCCCTTGGGGCTGGACGAAATATTGGCGGAGAATGACGAAGTCCCGCCGCCTTCGAAGCTGGACGCGCACCGCGCCGATATCGACCGGCTGTTCGCCTCCGACAAGGCGGAGGAGATCGTCGCGGCGCTGCAAGCAGATGGTGGCGCATGGGCGACCAAGCAATTGTCCGTGCTCGCCACCAAATCACCCCAGACCATCAAGGTGGCGCTGCGCCAGCTGGTCGAAGGCGCAGCCCAGCCCGATTTCGCCGCCAATATGGCGATGGAATATGGCCTGGCCTGTGCGATCATCCGCCGCCCCGATTTCGTCGAGGGCGTCCGCGCAGTGATATTCGACAAGGATAATGCGCCGCAATGGAACCCGGCCACGCTGGAGGGGGTGAGCGATGCGATGATCGATGCGATCTTTGCGCCGCTGCCTGCGGAGAAGCAATGGACACCGCTGCCGGCTGTCGCAGACGCCAGCGCCTGATTTATAATCGACAAGAGGAAGCCCGGAACATGACCCAGACGATCGCCTTCATCGGCCTTGGCAATATGGGCGGCGGGATGGCCGCCAACCTGCTGAAAAACGGCTATGCCGTGCGCGCCTTCGACCTGTCGGAGGAGGCTTTGGCCAAGGCGGAAGGCCATGGCGCCGTCCGCGCCTCCAGCGCCGCCGATGCGGTGACCGGGGCTGACGCGGTGGTGACGATGCTGCCCGCTGGCAAGCATGTCGAGAGCGTCTATAACGACCAGGTGTTCGGCGTGGCGAAGCCGGGCGCACTCTTCCTCGACTGTTCGACCATCGACGTCGCCACCGCGCGCCGGGTGATCGAGGCGGCGGTCGGCAAGGGTTTCGAGATGGTCGACGCGCCGGTTTCGGGCGGTATCGCGGCGGCCAATGGCGGCACGCTGACCTTCATGGTCGGCGGCGCGGACGCGGCCTTCGCCAAGGCCAAGCCGATCCTGTCCGCCATGGGCAAGGCGGTGATCCATGCCGGCGGCGCGGGCAATGGCCAGGGCGCGAAAATCTGCAACAATATGCTGCTGGGCGCGACCATGGTCGCCACCTGCGAGAGTTTCGCGATGGCGAAGAAGCTCGGCCTCGACCCGCAGACCTTCTACGACATCAGCAGCGTGTCGTCGGGCCAGAGCTGGTCGATGACCAGCTACTGCCCCGTCCCCGGCGTCGGCCCGCAGACCCCGGCCGACAATGGCTATCAGGGCGGCTTTGCGGTGGGCCTGATGCTCAAGGATTTGAAGCTGGCGACCGAAGCCGCCGCGTCGGTCGGGGCCAGCGTGCCGATGGGCAATGCGGCGGAAGCGCTCTATCAAATGCTCGCCAACCAAGGCGAAGCTGCCCGCGACTTTTCGCTGATGATCGAGATGCTGGAGGGGAAATGACGCTCCCTGCAAAAGATGCTGTACCCCGGCGAAGGCCGGGGTACAGTCCGATGGTCTGAACTGGACCCCGGCCTTCGCCGGGGTACAGGGTCTTCGCCCTATTTCCCCTTGCCCGCCTCCGCCGCCGCCAGCACGCGCAGCACGTTGCCGGACCAGATTTTCTGGATGTCAGCCTCGCTATAGCCAGCCTTGAGCAGCGCGTCGGTGATCTTGGGGAGGGCGACCACATCCTCCATGCCAACGACGCCGCCGCCGCCGTCCCAGTCGAGGCCAATGCCGACATGGTCCGGCCCCACGACCTTGAGCGCATGGAGCATGTGCGCCATGAAATCATCGAAGGTCGGCTTGTCGGTGTCGGGATAGAGCCTGTCGATCTCCTGCCGCCTGGCCAGCAGTTCGGCGCGCTTTTCCGGCGATATCTTGGCGTCTTCGCGCATCTGGCCGTAAAGCACCATCAGCGCCTTCTGCCGTTCGGGATTGGGCTTGGATGCGCGCAGATAGGCACCATAGGCGTTCATCTGGATCACGCCGCCCTTGGCCGCCAGCGCCTTGAGATGATCGTCATCAATGTTGCGCGGATGGTCATAGACCGCCTTGCAACCCGAATGGGTCAGCAGAACCGGCGTCGTAGACAGCGCCAGCAGATCGTCCAGCACCTGATCGCTACTGTGCGACCCGTCCGGCACGATGCCCAAGCGGTTCATCTCCTTGAGCAATTCCTTGCCCAGCGGGCTGAGGCCGCCATAGCGCGGCTTCTTCGACGGGTCGGTCGAACTGTCGGCGAACTGGTTGTGCGCGAAATGGGCAAAGCCCGACACGCGCACGCCCATGTCGTAGAAGGTCTTGATGAGCGAGACGTCCTCACCCAGCGGATAGGCGTTCTCGATCGACATATAGACGATGCGCTTGCCCGCCGCGGCGATCGGTGCGGCGTCCTTCGCCTCCAGCGCGAGTGCGAAATTGGCCGGGTCGGCGGCCACCATGTTGCGGATCGACAGGCCGCGCAGGATCGCGAAGTCACGCGCCTTGCGGAATCCCTCGATCGTCAGCGGCCCCTGCCCCGTATAAATCGCCCAGAAACCGCCATCCAGGCCGCCCTTCTTCATGCGGGGCAAATCAACCTGGGTGAAGTCGCTATGGACGCCATGCTCCTCGTCGATCGACCAGCCGGGCAGGTCAAGCGAGGCGGGCGTGTCGAGATGGCTGTCGAGGGTGATCAGCTTCTGGTGCAGCTGATACACTTTCTTAGACACATCCTGCGCATATGTGGCGGCGGGGAGCAGCGCCAGAAGCGCTGCCCCCATCATCCAGCTTGCCCGCATCAGATTTCGCCCGAGATGGTGAACTGGAAGGTGCGCGGGGATAACGGACGGAAATTGCCGTCGCCCGTCACAGCGGCCGAGATATAGGACAGCGTATCCTTGTCGAAGATGTTGTCGATGTTGAACCGCGCCTTCATGCCCTTGACCGGACCCAGGCTAAAGCCGTCGCCGATATCGACATAGGCGCTGAAGACGGTGAAGCCCTTGACGCTGGACCCGGCCGAATTGTCGAAGGTCGACCAGCGGCGCGACGTATATTTGCCGCTGAAGTTACCTACCAGCCAGCTGGCCGGTTCGATGGTCACGCCGCCATTGACGATCCACTTGGCGCTGTCGGGAATATATTTGCCGTCGGTCTGGTAGGAGGTCGTGGCGGTGACGATATCGTCCTTGAACTTGGCGATATTATAAGTGGCGTTGAGGTTGAAATAAGCGAGGCCATTGAGCGCCGACGGCTTGAACGTGCCGCTGAATTCCGCGCCATAGGCGCTGACCCGACCGACATTCTGGAAGAAGGTTTCGATGACGTTGGTGGTGCCGGGCAGGATCGATCCGATCGACTGGATGCGGTTCTTGAACTTGGTGTAATAGCCCGCCAGCGAGGCGTAGAATTGGCCCTGGTTCGTGCGGATGCCCGCCTCGAAATTCTGCGACCGTTCGGGCGCGGGCGCGGGCACGCCGGCCGAACTGCTGTTCAGGGAGACGGAGAAGACATCGTCCAGCCCCTTGGGCAGCGCCATATTTTCGGCATAGGATGCGAAAATCTGGGTCTGGTTGTTGATCTTGTAAAGCACGCCCGCCATCGGCAGGAAGCCGTCGCTATAGCTGGTACGCAGCGTCTGCGGACCCCAGCCCGCAACCCAGATCGGCGCAGCGGTCGTGCCGGCATTGCGGTAATAATCGTTGAAGTCGCGATAGCCGCTATAGCGATAGTCGATGTTCAGCGCCTTGACGCCCAGATCGAAGATCAGGCTGTCGTCCAGCAGCGCGATCCGGTCCTTGACGAAGGCCTGGGTCGTGTTGCGTTCCGACTGATAATCGCGGCGGACATAGACCAGATCGTTCAGGTCGGGCGAGCTGGCGGGCGATCCGTCGATGGTGTTGTAGCGCGCCTGGGTGCGGTTATAGGTATCGACTTCGGCCCACAGCCCGACCTCGATCGTCTGGACGCCCAGTTCCCAATGCAGTTTGGTGGTCAGGCCATAGCGCTCGCCGCCCACGGTCGACAGGCCATATTGCGTGCCCTTGGGCGCGCTGAGCGCGATGCCGGCGGTCGTCTGCCGCTGATATTGCAGCAGGCTGTTGGAATAGGTGTCGGGCGACACGCCATAGCCGCCCTTATCCTCATAATAGGCGGTCGCTTCCGCCCAGATGCCATCGGCGATGCCAGCATGGACCGTGCCGCCATAGAGCTTATCATCGCGCACGTTGATGGCGAGTGTGTTGGTATAGGCATAGTTCGCGTTGCTGAAGGCGGGTCCACCCGCGACAGGCGCGAAGCCCGGCGTGGTGTTGGGCACGACCGAGATGTAGCCGCGATCCCGGCCGCTCTTGCCGCCGATATCGGTGCCGGTCAGATACTGGCTGCGGCTGAGCGAGGGGGAATCGAAGTCGTTGAACTTGTTCGACACGAATTTGAAGCGCGCCCAGCTGTCGCCGCCCAGATCGGCATGGACCATGCCTTCCCAATGTTCGCGGTCCACCGTGCCGTCGCCGCGCCACAGGTCGGTGTCCAGCTTGGTGCGGCTGACATAGGCGCGGAACGGACCGACTTGGCCCGTGCTGGCGCGGATAAAGGTACGCTTCATGTCGAAATCGCCAAAGCTCTGGGACACGAACAGGCCCATCTCTTCCTGCGGCGCGATGCTGTTATATTGCACGACCGGGCCAAGCGTCGAGTAACTGGGCAGGCCCACATCGCCCGCGCCGACCGCGGCCTCCACCACACCCAGATTTTCATTGTCGACATAGCGGAACACCGGGCTGCCGCCAAAGGCGTCGCTGCGGCCGGTGGGGATGCCGTCGACCACGAAGCCGATCTGGTCGAGGTTGAATGCACGGGTCTGGACGCTGTTGCCGAACTCGTACAGGCCCAGCGCGCCGTCGGTCTGGACGTTGAAGCCGGGCAGTTGCTCCAGCATCTTCAGACCCGAAATGCCCGACGGCGCCGACAGCAGCGCCTCGCGCGTGACTGCGACGACATTGCTCACCTTGTCTTCGCCGATCGCTTCGGCCGATTGGGAAATGCGGCGGCCGGTAACGGTGATCGTCTCGTCGCCATCCCCGACCGGTTCCTGCGCATGGGCGGCGCTCAGCGCGCCGGTGGCGCAGGCGAGCAGCAACGCCGCGCGCGAGGAAAGGCGGATGGACGAGATAACGGACATGCAAAGGCTCCCTGTTTCACAACAAGCCAATCAGGGGCGCGTGGCGCCGCACCTCTCCCACGGACGATGAAAGCGGACGCATCGCTGCGCCCGCCAATTCGTTCTTCAGTTTCCTTGTGAAACGAGAGTGCCGGAAAGACCCGCCATCGACCAATGAGAATTTCTCAGCGGATCGCTGGAACACGCTGCGTATACCAAGATGCATTGATGGGAACCTATAGCCCGTGTTCCCCGTAAGTCAGCGTCATCGCATTATGGTATTGGATCGATATAGGCGCTCAGCGGCCCTGCCAGACGCCGGGGCGCTTTTCGACGAAGGCGGTCATGCCTTCCTTCTTGTCCTGCGTCGCCGTCAGTATCTGGAACAGGCGGCGCTCGGTCAGCAGCCCCTGCGCCAGGCCAGTTTCGAAGGCGATGTTGACCATTTCCTTGTTCACCATCGCCGCCATGGGCGGCATCGCGGCGATCGCCGCTGCGGTCTTGAACGCTTCGTCCAGCAATTCGGCAGCTGGCACGATGCGGCTGACAAGGCCCGAACGCTCCGCTTCGGCGGCGTCCATCATCCGGCCGGTCAGGCACATTTCCATCGCCTTGGCCTTGCCAATGGCGCGGGTCAGCCGCTGCGACCCGCCCATACCGGGCGCAACGCCCAGCTTGATTTCGGGCTGGCCGAATTTGGCGGTATCGCCCGCCAGGATGAAGTCGGCCATCATCGCCAGTTCGCAACCGCCGCCCAGCGCAAAGCCCTGCACCGCCGCGATCCACGGCTTGCGGGTCGCGACCACGCCGGTCTGCCAACCGGAGAAGAAATCCTCCAGAAAAAAGTCGGCGGCGTCCTTGTCGACCATTTCCTTGATGTCGGCGCCCGCGGCAAACGCCTTTTCGCCGCTACCGGTCAGCACCGCGCAACGCTGGGTCGGATCGGCGTCATAGGCGCCAAAGGCGGCGCTCAGTTCCTTCAACACCTGGCTGTTGAGCGCGTTCAAGGCCTGCGGCCGATTGAGCGTGATCAGCGTTACCGCGTCGCGCTGTTCGACCAGGATGGTTTCATAGGTCATCGCCGTCTCCTCTTAGCTTTGGGACCGCTCTATTGGCATGGGCGGCGCTTCGCCAGCCCCAACGCAACGCATTTGCGCCGAGCCTATCGGCACAGATGCATGAAATCGCGATCATAGCTTTTAAGATGCGCCCCGCCATCGACATAGAGCGTCTGCCCAGTCACGGCGGTCGCTTCGACCAGATAGAGCACCGCCTGCGCGATCTGCTCGGCCTGCGGCAGGCGGGCGAGCGGCATCATCTCCGCCAGACGTTCCATCTGCACCGGGTCATAGTCGGGCGTCGCGATCGTCAGGCCAGGCGCGACGGCGTTGACCCGCACTTTGGGCGCGAGGCTGGTGGCGCTGGTGCGCGTCAGCCCGGCCAGCGCCAACTTGGAGAGCGTATAGGCCAGCTGGTCGGCATGGGGATGGTCGATCCGCTGGTCGAGGATGTTGACGATGCAGCGATCGCCAACGCCCGCCGGTATCATAGCAAACGCTTTGGTCAGCAAAGTGGGGGCGGCGCAGTTGACGGCATAATGGCGCATCAGGTCGTCGGCAGTGACCGTGTCGAGCCGGTCCTGCCCGAACAGGGCGGCGCTGTTGATCAATATGTCGGGCGGGCGGCCGAACCGCTCCGCGACCTTGGCGACCAGTTCCTCCGCCCCTTCGGGATCGGCGAAATCGACGACGAAGCCATCCCATTCGGTCCGCTCCTCCTCGAAGGTCAGCGCCAAATGGGAATCGAGCCGCGTGTCGTGGCTGCCATGGACGGCGAGCGAATGGCCGGCCTTGGCCAGCGCAGCGGCAATGATACCGCCCAGCCGCCGATGCCCGCCAGTGACGAGCGCCAGCCGCTTGGGCGCCAGCGGTGCGCCGACCGGCGTGGCGTTGCTACGCGCCTTGCCCAAGGGACGATAGGCAGGTTCCTTGTCGTCGCTCATGAAGCGATGAGCTTCAGCACTTCCTCCCGCGACTTTTCACTGTCGCGGAACACGCCGAGCATACGGCTGGTCTTCATGATGACGCCCGGCGTGCGGACGCCGCGCCCGGTCATGCAGCCATGGGTCGCCTCTATCACAACAGCAACGCCCTGGGGCTTCAGATGCTCCCAGATGCAGTTGGCGACTTCGGACGTCAGCCGTTCCTGCACCTGCAACCGATTGGCATAGGCGTGCAGGACGCGGGCCAGCTTGGAAATGCCCACCACATAATCGCCGGGCAGATAGGCGATATGCGCCTTGCCCACGATCGGCGCCATATGATGTTCGCAATGCGACTGAAACGGAATACCCTTGAGTAGCACGACATCGTCATAGCCGCCCACTTCATGGAAGATGCGCGAGAGATGATAGGCCGGGTCGTCGCCATAACCGCGGCAATATTCCTTCCAGGCGCGCGCCACCCGTTCGGGCGTTTCCAACAGGCCTTCGCGTTCGGGGGCATCGCCCGACCAGCGGATTAGGGTCCGGATCGCCTCGCTGACTTCGGCCGGGACCGGCACCTTGCCGTCGCCAACAATTTCCGTTTCGAGTTCACATGCCATGAACAGGGCCACTCCTTATGCGTTGGGGTGGCATATGGCGGCTGAGGTGCGGGATGGCCAGTGTCTTTCGGGGATGCTGGACACAAGATCGCCGGGATGGCAAGTCGGGGATAATCGGGATCGCCACACCACAATGTCTCTGCCCTTCCTCTCCCATGCGCACTGAACGGATCGCCGCCGTCCTGCTGGCGGCCGGATCATCCACCCGCTTTGGCGACGATGACAAGCTGATGGCCGACCTGCGCGGCAAGCCGCTCGCCGCCCATGTGCTAGAAACGGTCGCGTCCATGGCCTTTGCCGAACTGGTCGCGGTCGTGCGCCCGATCGCGGACGCCCCGGTCATTCATCGCAAGCTGGACCGGCGCGGCTATAGCATCATCGTGAACGACCGGCCCGAAGAGGGAATATCGGGCAGCATCGTGCGCGCGGTCGAACATGTCATGCCCAACATGAAGATACGCGGCATATTGATCTGCCTGGCCGACATGCCCGACGTGCCGCAGACCCATTATAACCGCATCTGCCTGGCGGCGGAGGATATAAGGTCCGTGGTCGCCTCCACCGACGGCTTCTCCTCCTCCCCGCCCGCTTTTATCGGCCGCAAGCATTTCCCCGAATTGCTGGCGTTGAAAGGCGACCAGGGCGCGCGCGCGCTGCTGAGCCACGGTATCCAGATCGAAACGAGCGGCAATGTGCTGCACGATATCGACACGCCGGAGGATCTGCCCGGCTGGCGGCCGGTGACGCCGCAATAGGCCCAGAGCGGCTTTAGTTGGACCGGGTCGGATCGGTCATCGGATCGCCCATTTCGCGCGGATCGGGCGCGCGGCTGATCGGCAGCGATCCGGTCTGGCGCTCCAGCATCCGATGCACCACCGGCGGGTTCGGGCCGGCATGGAGCGCGTGGATCGCCTGGCTATTGTCGATGTCCGCCACGGTCCGCCGCTGATTGTGGCGGACATAATCCAGCCAGGTCGAGACATGATAGCGCTCCACCCATAGGGACGGATCGCCCAGGTCGCGCATCAACGTCCAGCCATGGGCGCCGTCACGCCGGCGGATGCGCCGCCGCTCACTCATCGCGGAGAGGAAGGGGACGATCGAACCGGCCGGGATGCGATATTCGATAGTGACGACCACCGGCCCGCTGCGCGGCTCCACCGGGACCGCCGTATCGGGTTCGCGCCAGCTGTTCTGGAGGTCGAGATTATCCTCGCCGGTCTGCGCCAGCGGGCGAAGAAAACCCAGCATGGCGGCGGCGAATTGCGCGACGGCGGAGGCATAGAGCGCCTCGACGACGCCATGATGCTCCGCGATCCAGCCGAACATCCAGGCGCCGATCGCCATGCCGCCGAAAGCGGTCATCTGATAGAGCGACACTGCCCGTGCGACGACCCAGCGCGGCGCCGACATCTGGACGGAGACGTTGAACGTTGCGAGCGCCGTCACCCAGCCCATGCCCGCCAGCAGATAGCCGAGCAGGGCCAGCGCCAGCCAGCTGCTCGCGCCCGTGATCGCGGTGCCCAGCGCCAGGATCAGCGCGGCCGACCGCACCATCGTTTCCACCGAGAAGCGCGCGCGCAAATGGCGGGTCGAGAGCGCCGCGAGCACCGCGCCGATGCCGAACGCCCCGCTGGTCAGGCCGAACGTCAGCGCCCCGCCGCCCAGCACGTCGCGCGCGACCAGCGGCATCAGCGCCGACACCGCGCTCGCGCCGATACCGAAGGCAGCGCCGCGCAGCAGCACCAGCCGGATATTGGGCGACATGGCGACATAGCTGAGGCCTGCCTGCATCGCGACGCCCAGCCGCTCGCGTGGCAGCAGCTTGGGCGGCAGGTCCGGCCGCCAGCGGGACAGGACCGTCAGCAGCGCGATATAGCTGACCGCATTGGTCAGGAACGCCGCCGCCGCCCCCGCCACCGCGACGATCACGCCGCCCAGCGCCGGGCCGACGCTGCGCGCCAGGTTGAAGCCCATCGAATTCATTGCGACCGCGCTGGGCAGGATGGCGCGTGGCACCATGTCGCCGACCGACGCCTGCCAGGCGGGACCGTTGATCGCGGTGGCGCACCCCAGAAGGAAGGTGAAACCCAGCAGCAGCCCGGGCGTAACCAGTCCGGCCCAGGCGGTGAGCGCCAGCGCGGTCGACACGATCAGCATCGACGCCTGGCACACGATCATCACCTTGCGCCGATCCAGATTGTCCGCGACCGCCCCGGCCCACAGGGAAAACAGCATGATCGGCAAAGTCGTCGCGGCCGGGACCAGCGCGATCAGTTGGGGGGAGGCCGAAAGCGAGGTCATCATCCAGGCCGCGCCGACCGACTGGATCAGGCCACCGAAGTTGGATGCCAGGCTGGCGGTCCAGATTGCGCGGAAGATGGGGATGGAAAGCGGCGAAGGGGTTTGCTGATTCGGGGCTGGCGTCAGGCTATCCATAGCAGGGGGATATAAGCCGCAATGGCCGGCGCGCAACGCTTCTAGGCGCGCCCTGTCCGCAGCGCGGCGGCCCAATCGGCCCGGCCATGCGCCTGCGCCGCGCGGGCGGCAGCGTCCCAGTCATAGCGGATCGCGATGGATTCTGCCGTCCATCCGGCCGCCATCCGCTCCGCGATCGCATAGCGGGCATGGGGCGATCCCGTCTCCACCTTGTGCGGAAAGGGATGGTCGTCGGCGTAGGCGGGCAGGCCGACGCTGCCCGGATTGACGATCATTCCGCCGCCCGGCCGATGGTAGATGCGCGGGACGTGCGTGTGGCCACACAGGACCAGCGGGGCGGCGACACCCCCTGCCCGCGCTTCCACCTCCTCCGCGGTCGCGGGCCGCAACCCTGTGGGGTCCAGCGTTTCGAGCCAGTAGCAAAGGTCGTCGCCCGGCGCGCCGTGGACCATCAGCACATCGTCGGCGAGCCACAGGCTGTCGGGTAGCGACTTGATCCAGTCGCGATGACGGGATTGCAAGACCGCGTCGGTATAGCGGTCAGACGCGCCCATGCGGCCCGGATGCTGGGTCAGCAATTGCCGTTCATGATTGCCGCGGATCGTGGGCAGGTCGAGCGCCATCAGCCGGTCGGCCGTGTCGCAGGGGAAGAGCGGGCCGGACAATATGTCGCCCAGATTGACGATCGCATCCACGCTCCGCCCCTCGACATCGGCCAGCACGGCGTCGAGCGCGGCGATATTGCCGTGAATGTCGGAGAGGATGGCGATCCGCATCGCCCCTGAATGACACAGGGATTCGCACTGCGAAAGGACGGAATGCGACAGGGAGTTGGACAGTATCAGCGATGTTTCGCGCAAGCCTCTCCGCCTGCCGCTACGGCAGGGCAGGACGGCACGGCCGTCATGCATTTGCCCTTGCACTTTACGTAAACGTAAATACATTTCGCTTCACATCCAGTGCGCCCACAGGGCAGCAGACGGAGAGGGAAAGACATGGAAGCCTATATTTACGACGCCGTCAGGACGCCCCGTGGCCGGGGCAAGGCCGACGGGTCGCTGCACCAGATCACACCGCTTCAATTGGCGACACAGGTGCTGGAGGCCGTGCGCGACCGCAGCCAGATCGATACCGCCGATGTGGACGACGTGATCCTCGGCTGCGTCAGCCCGGTCGGCGAACAGGGCGCGGACATCGCCCGCGTCGCCGTACTGAACGCCGATTATGCGCAAACCGTGCCGGGCGTGCAGATCAACCGCTTCTGCGCCTCCGGCCTTGAAGCCGTCAACATGGCCGCCGCCAAGGTCTACTCAGGCGAAGCGATGTTCGCGATCGGCGGCGGCGTCGAATCGATGAGCCGCGTGCCTATGGCATCGGACGGCGGCGCTTGGGCGATGGACCCGTCGGTCGCCTACAAAACCTATTTCGCGCCGCAGGGCATCGGCGCGGACGTGATCGCCACCAAGTTCGGCATCAGCCGCGACGATGCCGACGCCTATGCGGTCGAAAGCCAGAAGCGCGCCAAGCAGGCGTGGGACGAAGGCCGCTTTGCCAAGTCGATCGTGCCGGTGAAGGATGTGATCGGCCGCGTGGCGCTGGACCATGACGAACATATGCGGCCCGACGCGACGATGCAGTCGCTGGGCGCTTTGAAGCCCAGCTTTCTGGCCCTGGGCGAGGATATGCCCGGTTTCGATACGGTGGCGCTGCTGCGCTATCCCGAACTGGAAAAGGTCAACCATGTCCACCATGCCGGCAACAGCAGCGGCATCGTGGATGGCGCGGCCGCCGTGCTGGTCGGCAACAAGGATATGGGCGACAAATATGGGCTGAAGCCCCGCGCCCGCATCCGCGCCATGGCGTCGATCGGGTCAGAGCCGCTGATCATGCTGACCGGGCCGGAATTCGTCGCGGGCAAGCTGCTGAGCCGCGCGGGCATGACCACGGCCGACATCGACCTGTGGGAACTGAACGAAGCCTTCGCGTCGGTCGTGCTGCGCTACATGCAGGCGATGAACCTCGACCATGACAAGATCAACGTCAATGGCGGAGCGATCGCCTTTGGCCATCCGCTGGGCGCGACCGGGGCGATGGTGCTGGGCACGGCGCTGGACGAATTGGAACGGACCGGCAAGGGCACCGCGCTCGTCAACCTGTGCGTCGGCGCGGGCATGGGCACTGGCATCATCATCGAACGTATCTGAGACCAAAAATAGCCGTTCGGGCTGAGCGAAGTCGAAGCCCTCCATCGAACGTAGTGAGATGCCTTCGCTCCGCTCAGGCGAGCCCTTCGACAGGCTCAGGGCGAACGGGGGAGAGGAGATCAAAATGAACACCATAAACTTCGACATCGACGCAGACGGCATCGCCACGCTGACCATCGACGTCCCCGGTCAATCGATGAACGTCATAGGCCTGGATTTCTTGGCCGACCTGGACGCCGCGATCACGCGCATCGCGTCCGAAGAGGGCATCAAGGGCGCGGTCATCGCGTCGGGCAAGGATAGCGGCTTCATGGCGGGCATGGACCTGAAATTTTTCGGGTCAATGCTGGCGAAGGCTGGCGCAGCGCCCTCCCCCGCCGCGCTGTACGACGATCTGTTCGTGCTGAACGCCCTGTTCCGCCGCCTGGAAACCAGCGGCAAGCCGGTCGCCTGCGCGATCGAAGGCACCTGCGTTGGTGGCGGGTTCGAACTGGCGCTGGCCTGCCATCGCCGCTTCGTGGGCGACAGCCCGAAGACGCAACTGGGCCTGCCCGAAATCCTGATCGGCCTGTTCCCCGGCGGCGGCGGGTCGCAGCGCCTGCCGCGCATCATGGGCGTGCAGGCGGCGCTGATGTATATGCTCCAGGGCAAGCTGTTCCGTCCGGCGGAAGCGGCGATGCTGAAGGTGGTCGATGCCGTCGTGCCGCAGGGCACGGCGCTCGCCGCAGCGCGCGAATGGGTGAAGGCCAATCCCAACGCCAACACCCAGCCGTGGGACGTGAAGGGCTATAAGGTGCCCGGCGGTGCCGGCGGCTTCAACCCCGGCTTCGTCCAGACCATGGCCGGCGCGCTGCCGATGACGCTGAAACAGACGCAGCGCAATATGCACGCGCCGATCGCTTTGCTGTCGGCCGTCTATGAAGGCATCACGCTGCCAATGGACAAGGCGATCCAGATCGAGAGCCAATATTTCGCCAAGGTCGCGGCCGACCCGCAGGCCAGCAACATGATCCGCACCCTGTTCGTCAACAAGCAGGCCGCCGAACGCGGCGCGCGTCGGCCCAAGGGCGAGGCGAAGGCGCCGACCACCAAGCTGGCGATGCTGGGCGCGGGCATGATGGGCGCGGGCATCGCTACCGTCGCCGCGCAGGCGGGGATGGAGGTCGTGCTGTTCGACCGCGACCTGCCCTATGCGCAGAAGGGCAAGGCGCATGTCGAGGAAGTGCTGAAGAAGCGGTTGGGCAAGGGCATGACGCCGGAGAAGCTGGCGGAGACGCTGGCCCGCGTGACCCCGACCACCGACTATGCCGACCTGGCAGGGGCGGACTTCGTGATCGAGGCGGTATTCGAGGATGTCGCCATCAAGGCGGAAGTGACCAAGCAGGTCGAGGCCGTGCTGGGCGCAGACACCATCTTCGGGTCCAACACCTCCACCTTGCCGATCACGAAACTGGCGCAGGCGTGGACGAAGCCGGAGAATTTCATCGGCGTTCATTTCTTCTCGCCGGTCGAGAAGATGCCGCTGGTGGAGATCATCCTGGGCGAGAAGACCGGCCCCGCCGCGATCGCCAAGGCGCTGGATTTCGTCGCGCAGATCAAGAAGACGCCGATCGTCGTGCATGACAGCCGCGGCTTCTACACCTCGCGCAGCTTCGGCACCTATGTTCAGGAAGGCGCTGAACTGGTCGGCGAAGGCGTCAATCCCGCGCTCATTGAAAATGCCGGCAAGCAATTGGGGATGCCCACCGGACCGCTGGCGGTCAGCGACGAAGTGTCGATCGAGCTGGGCTGGAAGATCATGAGCGCGGCCAGGAAGGAACTGGGCGACGCATATGTGCCGCAGGCGTCGGATGACATCATGGTGCAGATGGTCGAGGCAGGTCGCCTGGGCCGGAAGAATGGCAAGGGCTGGTACGACTATCCCGAAGGCGGCAAAAAGCATCTGTCGCCAGTGCTGGGCGAGATGTTCCCGCGCGCCGCGGAGCAGCCTGAAGTCGAGGCGGTGAAGGAGCGATTGCTCTATCGCCAGCTGATCGAATGTGCCCGCTGTTTCGAGGAAGGCGTACTGGAAACGCCCGAAGATGGCGATATCGGCGCGATCTTCGGCTGGGGCTTTGCGCCCTATACTGGCGGGCCGTTCAGCCATATGGATACGGTCGGCATCGCCCATGTCGTCGCCGTGCTGGACCGGCTGACGGCGGCGCATGGCCCGCGCTTTTCACCGACGGCGCAGCTTCGTGAGATGGCGGCGAGCGGGGCGACCTTCTATCGGCCTGCGATCGCGCAGGCCGCATGATGGGGGTATAAATCGTAAAGACTGTAGGTTAGGTCTCCCCCGTAATATGTGTTCCCGCGCAGGCGGGAACCCAGGTCTACCGCCGGACTGGGTTCCCGCCTGCGCGGGAACACTCGCTATTTGGGGTGATTGCATGAGTGACAAACCAACGGTCCTGGTCACGGGCGGCGCGGGCTATATCGGCAGCCATGCCGTGCTGGCGCTCAAGGATGCCGGCTATGGCGTCGTAGTGATCGACAATCTGGTCACCGGCTTCGATTGGGCGGTGCCGGACGGCGTGACATTGGTGCGCGGCGATATAGCCGACCAGCCGCTGGTCGAAGCGACGTTGCGCGCATATGACGTCAAGGCGATCATGCACTTCGCCGGTTCGGTGGTCGTGCCGGAGTCTGTCGAAAACCCCTTGAAATATTATCATAATAACAGCGCCAAGACCCGCGACCTGATCGAAAGCGCGGTGCGGGTGGGCATGCCGCATTTCATCTTCTCGTCCACCGCCGCCACCTATGGCACGCCGGATGTCGAAGCGGTGCGGGAGGATACGCCGCAACAGCCGATCAATCCCTATGGCATGTCCAAACTGATGACCGAATATATGCTGCGCGACGTCGCCGCGGCGCATCCGATGAACTTCTGCGCGCTGCGTTATTTCAACGTCGCTGGTGCCGATCCGCAGGGGCGCACCGGCCAATCGACGGCAGGGGCGACCCACCTCATCAAGGTCGCGGTCGAGGCGGCGCTGGGCAAGCGCGAGAGCGTGGCCGTGTTCGGCACCGATTTCGATACACCGGACGGAACGGGCGTGCGCGACTATATCCATGTCAGCGATCTGGCCGCCGCGCATCTGCTGGCGCTGGAGGCGCTAATGGCGGAGCCGGATCGCAACCATCTGCTCAATTGCGGCTATGGCAGGGGCTTTTCGGTGCTGGAGGTGCTGGACGCGGTCGATCGCGCGACCAACATGCCCGTCAAGCGCGTCATGGCGGGCCGCCGGGCGGGTGATCCGGGCAAGCTGATTTCCGACAATGGCGCGATCCTCAAAACCTTCCCCTGGACGCCGCGCCATGCCGATCTGGACCAGATCGTCGCTCACGCGCTGGCGTGGGAGCGCAAGTTGGGGGAACGCTAATGAGCGAGGCGAGCGTCCGCGCCTTCTTCGCTACCCACGCGCCCGATGTGGCGATCATCGAACAGGGCGTCAGCACCGCAACGGTGATGGAGGCCGCCGCCGCGCTGGGCGTCGAACCGGCGCGGATCGCCAAGACGCTGTCGTTGCGCGTGGGCGATACGGTCGTGCTGGTCTGCGCGCGGGGCGACGCGCGGCTCAGCAATGGCAAGGCGAAGGCGGCGCTGGGCGCCAAGCCGCGGATGTTGGGCGCGGACGAGGTCGAGGCGATCACCGGCCATCCGGTCGGCGGCGTCTGCCCCTTCGGCCTCGCCTCTCCCCTGCCCGTCTATTGCGACGTGTCGCTCAAGGATTTCGCCACCGTTTTTCCCGCTGCCGGATCGCGCACCACCTCGGTCGAACTGACGCCCGATCGGCTGGCGGCCTTGACCGGCGGACAGTGGATCGACATTTGCACGCTTCCACAAGCAGCCGAGTGAAGCCCATGCCGACCGAACATCTTTTCGCCACCGGGGTTGAGGCCGCCGCCGACATAGCCGCGCGCATCGCCACGATCCTGTCCGATGCGATCGCGCAGCGCGGGGTCGCCAGCATCGCCCTGTCGGGCGGCCGATCGCCCCGACCGGTGCTGGAGGCGCTGAGCCAGGTCGATCTCGACTGGGGCAAGGTCGTGGTGACGCTGGTCGACGAACGCTGGGTCGCGCCCGACAGCGCCGACAGCAATGAGAGACTGGTACGCGACACGCTGCTCAAGGGCGCGGCGGCGCAGGCGCGTTTCGTGCCGATGAAGACGCCAGCCGTGGACGCCTATGCCGGGCAGCTGGCGGTCGAGGCGGCTTTCGCCGACCTGCCCTGGCCGCTGGACATCATCCTGCTCGGCATGGGCGATGACGGCCATACCGCCTCGCTCTTTCCGCTGGGCAAGGAACTGGCCGAGGGGCTGGCGAGCCAGGCGCTGACGATCGCGGCGACGCCCCCGGCCGCGCCGCATCAGCGTATGTCGCTGACAGCGCACGGGATTTTGCAGAGCCGCCATATCTTCCTGCAAATCAGCGGTGCGGGCAAGAAGGCGGTCTATGACCGCGCGCTGGCGGGTGGTTCGATTGAAGAACTGCCGATCCGATTGGCGCTGTTGCAGGACGAAGTGCCGGTCGAGGTGTGGATCGCGGAAATCTAATCTAAGAGCCGTTCGCCCTGAGCCTGTCGAAGGGCCTTTCTTTTCTTCCGATCTTCTAGAGGGAAACAGAGGGCTTCGACAGGCTCAGCCCGAATGGAAGATAAATGTGCGGATCAGGCCCAGATTGCACTAATCTCGCACCTCATGTTTCGAAATCAGATAACGCCAAACGCCGACGGCGTTGATGATCAGCAGCGCGACATTCTGCCAGCCTATCCCCTCGCTGTCCTTGTCGAGGAAACCCCAGCCGGTCAGCGCCATCGAAGATGTAACGAACAACACAAATGCCCATCCGGTTATGCGTCGCCCCAGGTTGAGCGATACCACTAGCGCGGCGATGGTCGCTGCGCCCGCACCATAATATTGCAAAGCGGTGAGCAGCATGATGTCCATGGCCATCGAACGTCCCGGCTATCGACATGGTTGCGGCGCGGCTTTAGGCACGCCTGTATGATCGCCGACATATCCCCCTTCCACGCCATCGCCATCAGCCGCGAAGCCCATGCGCTCGAAGCGGCGGGCCGGTCCATCCTGCATATGGAGTTCGGCCAGCCGTCGACCGGTGCCCCCGCCGACGCCATCGCCATGGCGCATCATGTGCTGGACACCGAAGCGATGGGCTATTGGGAAAGCATGCCGCTCAAGCAACGGATCGCCCTCCATTATGGCGAGCGGCATGGCGTGGCGGTGGACCCCGAACAGATTTTGCTGACCTGCGGCGCGTCGCCCGGCCTGGTGCTGGCGCTGACCTGCCTGTTCGCCCCGGGCGCGCGGGTGGCGACGGCGCGGCCGGGCTATGTCGCCTATCGCAATAATTTGAAGGCGCTGTATCTGGAGCCGGTCGAGGTCGCCTGCGGCCCCGCCGAACGCTATCAGATCAGCGCCGGCGCGCTGGCGGCGATCGATCCCGCACCGGACGGCCTGATCATCGCCAGCCCCGCCAATCCCACCGGCACGATCATCCCGGCGGACGAACTGGCGCGGATCGCGGCCGTGTGCGCGGATCGCGACATCCGCATCATTTCCGATGAAATCTATCATGGCTTGAGCTTCGGCGAACCGGCCCACTCGATGCTGGAATATGCGCCCGACGCGGTGATCGTAAACAGCTTTTCCAAATATTACAGCATGGCCGGCTGGCGGCTGGGCTGGATCGTGGTGCCGCCCGCGCTGATCGACGCGGCGCGGGCGCGGATGGGCAATCTGTTCCTGACCCCGCCGGTGCTGGCCCAGCGTGCCGGGCTGACCGCGTTCGATTGCACCGACGAACTTGAGGGGCATGTCGAAAGCTACCGCCGCAACCGGCAATTGCTGCTGGACGCCCTGCCCGCGCTGGGCCTGGCCAGCATCGCGCCGCCAGACGGCGCATTCTACATCTATGCCGACATCAGCCATCTGACCGATGACAGCCTCGGCTTCTGCCAGAAACTGCTGCGCGACACCGGGGTCGCGACCGCGCCGGGGATCGATTTCGATCCCGTAGACGGCCACCGCTTCATCCGCTTCAGCTTCGCCGTGTCGACCGACCGGGTCGAGGATGCGATCGCGCGGATGGTGCCGTGGTTCGAGGCGCAGGGCGGACGTTAGAGTGGTGGCGATAGGTATAGGTAAACGACATCTCAGACATCGTCATGCTGAACGCGTTTCAGCATCTATCGTGCCCCATAACCCATTGCTCTATCTAGCGAAATGGACCCTGAAACAAGTTCAGGGTGACGATGGTTAAGAGGTCCGCCTTTGGTCGGTGGCAGACCTACCAATTCGGCAGACGCTTCCCTTAAGGCTGCGGCAGGCGGGCCTTCATGGCGTCGATGCGGTCATTCTGCTGGTCCACCAGCGCCAGCGCCGCGCTGCGGGCGGCGTCGATGTCTTCAAGGCCGCCCGCTGCCTTACCGTCAGCCACGGCGTTGCTGCGCGTGACATAGAGGGTGTCGAGGCTGGCGAGCGCCGATACGCTGTCGTTGCGCGCGGATTCGAGTGAACTGATCGCGACCTGCGCCGCGACCCAGGCGTCGCTGGATACGCTCGCGCCCTTCGCTGCGCCAACCGCCCGGTCGGCGCGCGCATAGGCTGCGTCGAAGGCGGCGGCACCCTTGTCCGCCTGCGCGACATGGCGGGTGATTTCCGCCGACAGCGCCGCGTCGGCCGGCACAGGCGCGGCGGGCGGCGCGACAGTCGCCACCGGCGCACTCTCGATCGGCCGCTTGGCGAGCGAAGGATAGCTTTGCGGCGCCCCCGCACAACCGGACAGGAACAGGGCCAGGGCGGTGAGGAGGCGGCGCGGTGTCATGGCTTTCATCTAGGGCCGCGAGCGATCAGGCGCAATGGCGTGCGCGCCCTCACCATCCGGTTGACGCCCGGATTTACACTATTTTCCGTTCGCTTCGAGCGTAGTCGAGAAGCGGTCAGCGCGGTACTGCCTTTTCGCTTCGCTGAACTTGGCTTTGCCTCGTTTCTCGACTTCGCTCGAAACGAACGGACCATAGGTAAAGCTATTCAAATCATCGCGGCAGCGCGGCGGCTTCGCGCGCCAGCGCCTCGATCTTCTCTGCGTCCACCGGCCCCTTGGGCACGACCCAGCTGCCGCCGACGCATTTGATGAAGGGCTGCGCCAGCCATTCGGGCGCGTTTTGCGGCGTGATGCCGCCGGTCGGGCAGAAGCGCGCCGTGTGCAGCGGCGCGGCCAGCGCCTTCAACGCCGGCATGCCGCCCGATGTTTCGGCGGGGAAGAATTTGAAGTGGGTCAGGCCCATGTCCATCCCGCGCATGATGTCGGCGGCGGTGGCGGTGCCGGGCAGGAAGGGGATTTTGGCGGCGATCGCCGCCTTGCCCAGCGGCTTGGTGAGGCCGGGGCTGACGATAAAGCGCGCTCCCGCCTCCATCGCCGCGTCCAGTTGCGCCGTGTTGAGCACCGTGCCCGCGCCGACCACCGCGCCCTCGACCTTGCTCATTTCGCGGATCACGTCCAGCGCGGCGGGGGTGCGCAGCGTCACTTCCAGCGCGGGCAGGCCGCCCGCGACCAGCGCGCGCGCGATCGTCAGCGCGTCCTCGACCCTGTCCACCACCAGCACCGGGATCACCGGGGCCAGTTCCATCACCTGTTCGACGGTCAACTTGCTCATTTTATTTCTCCCGAAACGCTGCGGCGGCCCCGAACAGGCCGATTTCATCATGAATGGCCATGCGGATCGGCACGGTCGCCATCAGGCTTTCGAACCGGCCCTTGGCCTTGAAACGGGTGTGGAAACCGCTGTGCGGCAGAAAATCACGCATCCGCTGGGTCAGGCCGCCGGCCAACACGACGCCATGCGGCCCATGGGCCAGCGCCAGGTCGCCAGCGATCGATCCGTAGCAGAGGCAGAAGCGCTCCAGCGCGGAGCGCGCGAAGGAATCGCTGCCGTCAAGCGCGGCCTGCCACAATTCGGGGTCTTCCATCAGCACGACGCGGTCATGACCGATCGTGCCCAGCGCCTTGTAGATATAGTTGAGGCCCGGCCCGGACACGATCCGTTCGGTCGATACGCGCAGGAATTTGTCGCGCAGATAGGAAAGGATCTTTTCCTCGATGGGGTCGAGCGGCGCGAAGTCGAGATGGCCGCCCTCCGTCGCGATGACATGGGGATGGCCCTGGTCATAGGCGATCAGGGCGACGCCGAGGCCCGTGCCCGGCCCCAGGATGGTGACGCCGCCATCGGTGGGAAAGGGTTTGTCCTCACCGAACAGCAGCGGCAGATTTTCGTCCGGCAGGCGCGACACGGCATGGGCCACCGCCTCGAAATCATTGACCAGCCGCACCGTATCGACGCCAATGTCGGCGGCCAGCGTATCGGCGCGGATCACCCAGCTGCTGTTGGTCAGCTTGATGACGTCGCGCCCGATCGCGGTGGCGAAGGCGATCGAGGCCGCCCTTGGCAGGGCACCGTCGGCCTTCTCGTCCTCGGCGAAGGCGGCCCAGCAGGCCTGGAGGCTGGGATAGTCGGCCACCTTATATTTGCGCACGGTGCCGAGAGTCGGCACGCCCTTCGCGTCGAGCGACGCGCGGGCGAAACGGGCGTTGGTCCCGCCGATATCGGCGGCGATGATGTCGGTCATCAGGGCATCCAATTCTCTTGTGGCCGTCATCCCAGCGAAGGCTGGGATCTCATGAGGCAAGGGCGCGCCCTATCGCCTGAGATGCCAGCCTTCGCTGGCATGACGGTGTTATTTCAAAGCTCGCTTTCCATCGCCGCCAGGATCGGCGACGCGCCCTGTTCGGCCAGGTCGCTATGATGGCGGAACAGCGCGAACAGCTCGCGGCCGGTGTCATATGGCGGCGGTGGGGCATCGGGAATGTCCCGTGCCGCCCATGTCGCCGCATCGACCAGCGCCTCGACCATGCCCGTTTCAGCGCACACCCGCACAACGTCGCCATCGCGCAGCTTGCCGATCGGGCCGCCGCCCAGCGCTTCGGGCGACAGGTGGATGGCGGCGGGCACCTTGCCCGACGCGCCGGACATGCGCCCGTCCGTCAGCAACGCGACCTTGAACCCGCGATCCTGCAACACGCCCAGCGCCGGGGTCAGCTTGTGCAGTTCCGGCATCCCGTTGGCCTTTGGCCCCTGGAAGCGGACGACGACCACGACGTCGCGCTCCAGTTCGCCATCCTTGAACGCGCGCAACACATCATCCTGGTCCTGAAAGACAGCGGCCGGCGCTTCGATCGTCCAGCGGGCGGGATCGACCGCGCTCACCTTCATCACGCAACGGCCCAGATTGCCCTGTAGCAGCCTCATGCCGCCGTCCGCGCTGAACGGGTTGGCGACCGGGCGCAGCATCGCGTCGTCACGCGACGCAGGTACGTCGCGCCATTGCAGCGCCTCGTCCTCCAGCACCGGTTCCTTGCCATAATCGGTCAGGTCAGCGCGCGCGACCGTCATGACGTCCCGGTGCAACAGGCCATTGTCCAGCAATTCCCGGATGATATAGGCCATGCCGCCCGCGGCGTGGAAATGGTTCACGTCGCCCGATCCATTGGGATAGACCCGCGCCAGCAGCGGCACGACGTCGGAAATCTCGGCAAAGTCGGTCCAGTCGACATGGATGCCCGCCGCCCGCGCGATGGCGGGGACATGGATCGCATGGTTGGTGGAGCCGCCGGTCGCCATCAGGCCGATGATCGCGTTGACGATCGCCTTTTCATCGACGCAATGGCCGAGCGGCCTGTAGTCGCCGCCATCCCATCCAATGTCCGCCACCCGATGCGTCGCCGCGCGGGTCAGTTCGCTGCGCAGCTTCGTGCCCGGATTGACGAAGGCGGAGCCGGGCATATGCAGGCCCATCATCTCCATCATCATCTGGTTGCTATTGGCGGTGCCGTAGAAGGTGCAGGTGCCAGCGCCATGATAGCTGGCGCTTTCGGATTCCAGCAGCTCCTCGCGGCCCACTTTCCCTTCGGCATAGAGCTGGCGGATGCGGACCTTTTCCTTGTTGGCCAGGCCCGACGGCATCGGCCCGGCCGGAATCAGGATGGTGGGCAAATGGCCAAAGCGCAGCGCGCCGATCAGCAGGCCGGGCACGATCTTGTCGCATATGCCCAGCAGCAGCGTGCCCTCGAACATCGCATGGCTAAGTGCGACGGCGGTGCCCAGCGCGATCGTGTCGCGGCTGAACAGCGACAGGTCCATGCCCGCCTGCCCCTGCGTCACGCCGTCGCACATGGCCGGCACGCCGCCCGCCACCTGCGCCGTCGCGCCGACTTCGCGCGCGGCGATCTTGATCTGTTCAGGGTAGCGGCCATAGGGCTGATGCGCGGACAGCATGTCGTTATACGACGTAACGATGCCGATATTCATCGCGCGGCCGGTGCGGATCACGGCCTTGTCCTCGCCGCTTGCGGCAAAGCCATGGGCAAGGTTGCCGCAGGACAGCTGATCGCGGTTGGTGCCCGCGTCGCGGCCCCGCTCGATCAGGTCGAGATATTTCAGACGCGACGCGGCGCTGCGCTGCACGATACGGTCAGTGACCTTGGCGATCACGGGGTTCAGTTCAGTCATGCCAGCTGGCTCCGTCACGTTCGATAAGGGCAATGGCCGAAGACGGCCCCCAGTTCCCGGAAGAATAGGCCGACACCTTCATGTTCGCCTCTTTCCATCCGTCGATGATCGAATCGATCCACGTCCATTGCGCCTCCACTTCGTCGCGGCGCACGAACAGGGTCTGGTCGCCGACCAGCAGGTCCAGGATCAGCCGTTCATAGGCGATGCGGCGGCGCTGCCCGGCAAAGGCGGCGGTCAGCGACACGTCCAGCGTCACCTCGTCCAGCTTCACCTGCCGTTCCAGCCCCGGCCTTTTGCTCATAATGGTCAGGCGGATATATTCCTCCGGCTGCAACCGGATGACCAAAGTATTGGCCTCCAGTCCAGAACCGCCGCCTGAACCCGAACCCTGGCCATCGCGGCCGAAGATCGAATGGCGCACCGGCTTGAAACGAATCATGATTTCGGACTGGCGCGCCGGCATCCGCTTGCCGGTGCGCAGGTAGAAGGGCACCCCCTGCCAGCGCCAATTGTCGATATAGGCTTTCAATGCCACGAACGTCTCGGTGTCGGATGGCTGGCCCAGTTCGTCGGCATAGCCGGTGACGATCTGCCCGCCGACCGCGCCCGGCGTATATTGGCCGCGCACGCTCAGATGCTTGACCGTCTCAGCCGTCATCGGGCGGAGCGACCGCAGCGCCTTCACCTTCTCGTCGCGCACCGCGGTCGGGTCCATCCGTGCGGGCGGCTCCATCGCGATGATCGACAGTATCTGGAGCATGTGGTTCTGCACCATGTCGCGCAGCGCGCCGACCCCGTCATAATAGGAAACGCGGCCTTCCAGCCCCACCGTCTCGCCCACGGTGATCTGCACATGGTCGATCGCCGTCGTGTTCCACAGCGGTTCGAACATCACGTTGCCAAAGCGCAGCGCGAGCAGGTTCTGGACCGTTTCCTTGCCCAGATAATGATCGACGCGGAAAATCTGGTCTTCGGCGAACAGCGCGCCGATTCCATCATTCACCTGGCGGGACGAGGCCAGATCCTTGCCGATCGGCTTTTCCATCGCGATCCGGGTGTGCGGCGTGATGAGGCCCGCCTCGCTAAGCCCCTGCGCGGTCGGCGCGAACAACGACGGCGGGGTCGACAGATAGACCGACAGGCCGCGTTCCAGCCGCCCGTCGATCCGCTCGGCCAGTTTCGCGAATTGTTCGGCATTGCCGGCATCGACCGGCTGATAGCCGATCAGGGCGACGAACCGCTCCGCGCGCTCCGCATCATAACGGTCGGCTGGCAGGAACTGGTGCAGCGCGGCGTCGACTTCCTTGCGAAAGGCATCGTCGTCCATATCCGAGCGGCCCGACGCCACGATCAGGAAGTCGTCGGGCAGCAACCCGTCCGACAGAAGATTGTAGAGCGATGGGAAGATCATGCGGCGGGCCAGGTCACCCGTGGCGCCAAATAACAGGAACGTAGCAGACGGCTCGGTCAAAGGATGGTCCTTCTCCGTTTGAAGATTGTCTATGTCTGCACGAAGCCGCCCTTATAGCGGTCGCGGATCGTTACGCAAGAAGGCTATCGTCCAAGTCGCCGCGCGGCAACAAGATGACGCGAAAAGGCGGAAAAGTGGCGGGAACTTCCCCGGCCGTCGCGCGATTGAAGGGCTGTATATGCCGAAGGGGCCGATCACCCGATGGCATGATCGCTGCACGATGGGTAGGCCTGACGGCCTGCCGCCACCCTATTCCAATCCACAAAAAATCAGGAGAATGTCTGATGGCCCAGGTCGCAACCCGCGATGGCGCGTCGCTGCACGTCAAGGATATGGGCGATGGCCCGCCGGTCGTGCTGATCCATGGCTGGCCGCTGACCGGCGACATGTGGGAATATCAGACGCTGACGTTGCTGGAGGCGGGTTATCGCGTCATCACATATGACCGCCGCGGCTTTGGCCATAGCAGCCATCCGGCCACCGGCTATGACTATGATGTCTTCGCCGACGATCTCGCCGATGTGCTCGACCATCTCGACCTGCAACAGGCCGCGCTGATCGGCTTCTCGATGGGTGGTGGCGAAATCGCCCGTTATCTGTCGCGCCATGGTACCGGACGGATCGCCCGCGTCGCGCTGGTGGCGTCGGTCGTACCCTATCTGTTGCAAGACGACAGCAATCCCGATGGCGTGGCTATCGGTGTGTTGCAGGACATGAAGGACCAAGTGCGCAAGGACCGGTTCGCCTTCCTCCAGAGCTTCGCCAAGACCTTCTATGGCGTCGGCTGGGTCACCAGCCCGGTTAGCCAGGGCCTACTCGACTGGAGCTTCATCCTGGGCGTGATGGCCAGCCCCAAGGCGACGATCGACTGCGTGGATGCCTTCGGCCAGACCGATTTCCGCGGCGACCTGGCCGCCTTCACCATACCCACGCTCATCATCCATGGCACTGCGGACAAGACGGTGCCGATCGATCCTACCGGCCGCGCCGCCGCGGCTGGCATCCCCCATGCGACCTTCATCGAATATGAGGGTGAACCGCATGGCCTGTTCGCCACCGTGCCAGACCGGCTCAACGCCGATCTGATCGATTTTCTGGGAGGCTAAGCCTTGGCGATCAGGGTGCAGCCCCGTCGCCAGCCCTGCCCCAGCGCGAACAGGCTGGTCGGCACCGCCAGCGCCAGCATGACGAGGTGGAATGATTCGCCCGGATCGATGCGGCTGGCGAAAGCAGGGAGCAGCGCGAACAGCAAAGGCAGGCCCAGACAGTGCAGCGTGCAAAGCGACGAGGCGCAGAGCGCGAAACCATCGAGCAACCCCGTGTGCTTGGGCAGGGATTCCCCGCTTTCCCGTCGATCGTCGCAAGCCGCCATGACAAATCCCGTATGATATAACATTACATATACGCGTCGCATGTGGGCTGGCGGCGTGGGGCTGTCAACCGGGCCGGGACGACTTTTGCGCCTCTTGCCGATTTTCGGCTGGACGCCCGCGTCGGATTTTGTCATCTGGCCGTCACCAGCCGTGCGGGCGTGGTGAAACTGGTAGACGCGCCGGACTCAAAATCCGGTTCCGCAAGGAGTGTCGGTTCGATTCCGACCGCCCGCACCACGGCTTTCTGGCCGAACCCTGCTGCTGAGGGCGAACCGCCCTTCCTGCCGATAACCGCGCGCTTACGCCCCCATCGCCTTGACCGCGCCCTTATGCGCCTTGGCGTTGTGGACATAATGATCCACCCCCTCGCGCATGTCGATCAGCGCCGCGTCGGACAGGTCGCGCATATATTTGGCCGGCCGCCCCGCCCAGAGTTGGCGATGCAGCACCGTCTTGCCGGGCGACAACAACGCGCCCGCCGCCAGCATCGCGTCGCTTTCCACCGTGCATCCGCTCATCACGATCGCGCCAAGCCCCACGAACGCCCGATCCTGCAACAAGCAGCCATGGATCATCGCCATATGGCCGATCAGCACATCCTCGCCGATGATTGCGGGCCATCCGTCGGCCGGGCGGCCATCGGCGCGGTCGCCGGGGCTGTCGCAATGAATGACCGTGCCGTCCTGAACATTGCTACGCGCGCCAATCCGCACGCGGTTCACGTCGCCGCGGATGACGCAATTATACCAGATGCTGGCATCCTCGCCGATCTCGACATCGCCGACGATGCGGCATCCCGGCGCGATGAAGGCGCTGGGGTGGATGACCGGCGTCTTGCCGTTGAAAGGGATAATGCTGGCGCCAGGATGAGCATCGGAATGGACGGAGCCGGTCACGGCGTCTCTCCTCTCATGGTTTGATCTTCAGCACCGGCAAGATGCTGGCATGGTCGTCGGTCCAGGCGGAAAAACCGGGCTTTGGCTTGAGCAAATCCCAAGGCTCGCCGCCTGATACACGCGCCAGCCGGTCCAGTTGCGCCGGATCGCGCGACAGCGCGACCCAGATCGACGCGGCGTAGCGACGCGCGGCATCCCGCTTGGCGGGCTTGTAGTGGCGCAGGCGCGCATGCCAGCCACCGGCCACCGCATCGCCCGCCACCACCGGTCGCAGGTCGAGATAGCGGTTGGAAATGTGGATCAGCAGCAACCCGCGCGGCGCCAGGCGGCGGCCATAAATCGCCATCGCTTCGCGCGTCAGCAGATGCATCGGGATGGAATCGGACGAAAAAGCGTCGATCACCAATATGTCCGCGCCGCCCGCCGGCTGCCGCGCCAGCGTCATGCGCGCGTCGCCGATGACGATGTCGGCCTGCGGCTGGCACCGCGCCAGGAAACTGAAATCGGCCGGATCGCGCGCGATCGCCACCATGGCCGGATCAATTTCATAGAAACGCCATGCCTGGCCGGGGCGGGCGTAGCAGGCGAGCGTCCCCGCCCCCAGTCCGACCACATCAATCCGCGCCTTGCCCCCGAACAGGTCGGGCGCATGGCCCAGCGCCAGCCCGACGCCGGACTTGGGCGCATAGTAACTGGTCGGGTCGCGTTCCCGGCCCGGCTCCAGATTCTGGACGCCGTGCAACGTCGTGCCATGGAACAGGATGCGTTCGGTCGGGCTTTTGTTGGCGACGCCATAGACGCCGAAATAGCTGCGCGTCAGCATCCCGCTGGCCGACTGGGACAATTTCTCCCAACCGCTCAGGCACAGCATCAGATAGACCAGCATTGCCGCGGTCATGAACCGCTGGCCCAGAGTCAGGATGGCCATCGCGATGATGGCGCAGAAGCCGAGCGATTTGACCAGCGGCGGCGTATCATCGCCCAGGGCCAGCCCGCCGCCCAGCGTCGATAACGCAAGGCCCAGCAACAGCATGAGCGGCACCAGCCACACGCGACGGCGCGCATCTTCCCACAGCAGTCGCGGCAGGCGCATCGTCGCCTCCCGCGCCGGCAGCAGCAGCGCGGCGGCGATCAGCAGGATCGGATATTCATAGGTCCAGTCGAAGATCAGCGGGGCGAGCAGCGCGCAGAACAGCCCGCCGACCATGCCGCCCACCGACATCAGCAGGTAGAAGCGGGTCAGATGGGCCGGTTCGGGTCGCAGGTCGTAGAGGCGCGCGTGGAGCGCGATGGCGACGACGAACAGGACCGCCAATATGCCCAGCGCAATGAAGACCGGGAAATGGATGCCGCCGGTAAAGGCGATGCACGCGCCGATCAGCAGTATCAGCGGCGCGATCAGGATGCTGAGGTCGGCCGCGCCGCGCCGTGCCGCAAAGGCGACCGAGAAACTGAGCAGATACAGGCCAAGCGGCAGCACCCAGAGCAGCGGCATCGCAACGATGTCGGTGGTGAGGTAGAGGCTGGTCGACATCATCAGGCCCGACGGCACGGCGGCCAGCGCCATCCAGTGCAGCATCCTGCGCCCGTCGGGCAGCGGCGCGTCGCTCGCCTGCGCGGTGACTTCCCCCGCGCTGCCGGGCGGCAGGCGGCGGGCACTGGCATAGACCAAGAAGAACAGCGCCCCGTAGCAGAGCGACCAGAGGAGGCTTTGCGCCTTCAATGTCAGCAGCGGCTCGACCAGCAGCGGATAGGCGATCAGCCCGGCGAAACTGCCAAGGTTGGACGCGGCATAGAGCGGATAGGGATCGCGCCCGTCCGCCAGCGCGAACCAGCGTTGCAGCAGCGGCGCCTGCGCCGCGACCACAAAGAATAGCGGCCCGATCGACGCGGCCAGAAGCCAAGGCACCCAGAGCGCCGGCTCCATGTCCTGCGGCGGTTGCCAGCCCATCAGGCCGATCGGCAGGAAGATGGCGGCGACCAGGAAGAGGCCGAGGTGGATCAGCGCCTGCCGCCGCGCCGGGAACCGCCCCAGCATATGGGCATAGGCATAGCCGCCCAGCAACAGCGCCTGATAGACCAGCATCGCCGAATTCCACACCGACGGCGCGCCGCCCAGACGCGGCAGCGCCATGCGGGCGATCATCGGCTGGACCAGGAAGAGCAGGAACGAGCCTGCGCAGATCGTGACGACGAAGCGCGGGCGGGTTCCGATCTGCATCAGGCCCCCAGCAGCCTGGCCGCGTGGAGCGCGTGATAGGTCAGCACGCCTGAACATCCCGCCCGTTTGAACGCCAGCAATGTTTCCAAAATGAGCGCGTCGCGGTCCCCCGCCCCCGCCGCGGCGGCATGTTCGATCATCGCATATTCGCCCGACACCTGATAGGCGAAGACCGGCACGGCGAAGCGGTCGCGCACCCGCGCTACGATGTCCAGATAGGGCAGGCCCGGCTTCACCATCACGCTGTCCGCCCCTTCGGCCAGGTCCAGCGCGACCTCGCGCAGCGCTTCCTCGCCATTGGCGGGGTCCATCTGATAGTTCTTCTTGTCGCCCTTCAACAGGCCGCGCGATCCCACCGCGTCGCGGAACGGGCCGTAGAAGGCGCTCGCATATTTGGCGGCATAGGCCATGATCTGAACATTGGGGTGGCCGCCCTGCTCCAGAGCCGCGCGGATCGCGCCGACGCGGCCGTCCATCATGTCGCTGGGCGCGATGATGTCAGCCCCCGCCGCCGCCTGGTTGAGCGACTGGCCGATCAATATGTCGATCGTGGCGTCGTTCAGCACATAGCCTGTGTCGTCCAGCAGCCCGTCCTGGCCATGGGCGGTATAGGGGTCGAGCGCGACGTCGGTCAGGATGCCGATATCGGGCACCGCATCCTTGATCGTGCGGATCGCCCGGCACATCAGGTTATCGGGATTGAGCGCTTCGGCCCCGTCGTCGCTGCGCCTTTCAGCTTGCGTGTTCGGGAACAGGGCGAGGCAGGGAATGCCCGCATTGCGTGCGTCCCTCGCCCGTTCCACCATCAGGTCCACCGACCAGCGCGACACGCCGGGCAGCGCGGCGATCGGTTCTTCCACGCCTTGCCCTTCGGTAACGAACAGCGGCCAGAGGAAATCGCTGGGCGACAGGCGGTTTTCAGCGTGCATCGCCCGGCTCCAGGCCGATGCGCGGGTGCGGCGCAGGCGCAGCGCGGGATAGGGTGCGTAGGTCATGGCGCGGGTGTAGGCGGCGCGCGCCAAGGGATCAAGCCGGGCACATCGCCCATGGCGACCGCACAAGTTTAGCGAAGGTTTAGACATTGGTCGAAGCGGCGGGAGTCGCTCATATTTCATTAACCCCTTCGCGGCAGGAATTTACCCAGCAACCCACAGGAAAGCATCATGATCAAAGTCACATCGGACCGGAGCCGCAAGCTCGTTATCGCCGAAATGTCCGGTTTCCTCGATGCCGCGGACGTCGACCGCTTCAACGCGGACAAGGAAGCCGCTGTGACGGCGATGGGGCTGGGATCGGGCGACTATGTCATCCTGATCAATACCGAAGGCTGCGTCATCCAGTCGCAGGAGGTCGTGGCCGCCTTCACCCGCGTCGTGCTGGACACGCGGTTCAAATCGAAGAAGCTGGCGGTCGTGCGGCACGACAATCTCACCCGGTTGCAAACTCGCCGCATCCTGAGCGTGCGCGACGATGCCGAGATATTCGCGTCGGTGGAGGAAGCGGAAGCCTGGCTGTTCGACGTCGGCGAGCAGCGCCGCGTCGCCTGAACCGATCGAAACTGGCGGGCCATGCAACCATCGCCTATGATGGACCGATGCGCGCCATTCATCATATCGCCCTCATCTGTTCCGACTATGACCGCTCGCGCGCCTTCTACCGCGACATATTGGGCCTGCCCGTCATCCGCGAAGTGTGGCGCGCCGAGCGGCAATCGTGGAAATGCGATCTCGACGCGGGCAATGCGCAGATCGAACTCTTCTCCTTCCCCGCGCCCCCCTCCCGGCCCAGCCGCCCGGAAGCCTGCGGCCTGCGCCACCTGGCGTTCACGGTCGCGGATATCGACGCGGAAGTGAAGCGACTGGACGCCGCCGGAGTGTCCTGCGAACCGATCCGCATCGACGAACATACCGGCCAGCGCTTCACCTTCCTCGCCGACCCCGACGGCCTGCCGCTCGAACTTTATGAGGGTGAGAAATAGCCAAAGTTCCGTTCGCTTCGAGCGTGTCGAGAAGCGGATAGAGCCATGCTTCCCGTTTCTCGACTTCGCTCGAAACGAACGGCGGCGCTTATTATTGCGCGAACCGCTTGAAGAAACTGTCCTTATTCCAGGCCGGGCGCGCATCCGCATTGGCGATGCGCAGCGTGACCGCGGTCACATATTCGTTCAGCTTCGCGCTCTCGGCAGGCATGACCGGCTGGTTCAGGTCGTCGAACGGCGAATGATAGAGGTTCGCCCGCCACGCCTTTTCGGTGTCGGCCTCCGGCGTCCCCGCCTTGAACCCATATTTGAAGAACAGCGCGGGGATGCCTTCGCGGATGAAGGCATATTGATCGGACCGGATGAAGACGTTGCGATCGGGGAAGGGATCGGGCGTGATCGGCAGGTTCATTTGCGCGCTCACCGCCGCCGCATCCTGGCCAAGCGAGCTTTGGTCATAGCCGATCGGCGTCACGCTGGTCAGCGGAAAGATGGGCAGCGCCATGTCGAAATTGAGGTCGGCGACGATGCTGGATTGCGGCACCGTCGGCCGCCGCGCGAAATAGCGCGCGCCCAGCAACCCCTTCTCCTCCGCCGTGACGATCGCGAACAGGATCGACCGCTTGGGCTTCACCCTGCTGGCCTTCAGCGCCCGCGCAATCTCCAGCAGGCTGGCGACGCCGGACGCATTGTCGAACGCGCCATTATAGATGGCGTCGCCCTTGATCGGCGTGCCCACGCCATAACCGTCCAGATGCGCCGACAGCACGACATGTTCCGAGCGCAGTTTCGGGTCGCTGCCCGGCAGCACCGCGATCAGGTTGGGCGACGACAGTTCACGGCGCTTGGCGGCCACCTGCGCCTTGAACCGCAGCGCGAGCGGTAAGCTGGCGACCGGGGCGGAGGCGTCGGCCGCAGCGGCGATAGCGTTGAAATCCTGGCCCGTCCCGGCGAAGAATTGCGCCGATTTGGCGGGATCATACTGCGCGCCCAGGAAGGGCGTCTGCGTTTCGCGCAGGGTCGCGTCGGCATAATAGAGCGCGGGCGCGCCCGCCAGCGCCACCCGGCGCACCCAGGGAATCTCCACCTGCTTGGGCGTCACCAGCGTAATGAGGCCCAGCGCGCCCTGCCCCGCCAGCCAATGCGCCCGTTCCGACCGGGCATGCGATTTGAGCGCGCCGGAGAGGGTGGCCGGCCCGCCCGACAGCACGACGACGATCTTGCCCTTCAGGTCCAGTCCGGCGAAATCATCATGCCCCGCTTCGGGCAAATGCAGGCCGTAGCCTGCGAACACCATCGGCGCGTCGATGCTTTCGGGCACCGGGCCGCCGCCGCCGGAAAAGATCAGGTCGCCCGGCACCGCCAGCGCCACCTCGCCCTGCGGCCCGACCAGCGATGCGCGGCTCTGGTCCGCCAGTATCACCTGCTCGATAAAGGCGACCGGCTGCTTATAGCCATCGATACCCGTCGGTTTCAGGCCCAGCGCCTTGAACTGGGCGATCACATAGTCGGCCGCGCGATCATAGCCCGGCGTGCCGGTGCCGCGCCCCTCCATGCCGTCATTGGCCAGCGCCTGCACATGCGCCCACCAGCGCGCACCGGCATCGCCCTCCGGCGCGGCGCTGACAGGGGGTGCGGCGATCATCGCGAGAAGGGGAAGAGCGAGCAGGGAAAGGCGCATGGACGGGACACTCCGTAATTTCAGTCATCTATCATGCCTGAACCGGTCCGACGAACAAGAGGCTTGGAACCGCCACCGACAACGTGTATTGCTCAAACAACACACATAGAGGAGATTGCGATGCCCCGCCCCTTTCCCCTGTTGGCGCTGGCCCTGACGGGCATGGCGCTGTCCACCACCGCCTGTTCGCGCACCGACGAGTCGTCCGCCGCCGCGAGCAGCGCGCAGGACTGGTCGACGCTCAAGGATTTCACGGAAATCGACGCGACCGGGCCGGACAATGTCGCCGTCACCATCGGCACAGGGTTCGCGGTGCGAGCGGACGGGGATGCCAAAGCGGTGGCCGACCTCGACATCCGAGTGAAGGATGGAAAGCTGGTGATCGGCCGCAAGTCGAAGGGCGACTGGAACTGGGGCCGCAAGGATGGCAACAAGGGCGCGACCGTCCATGTGACGATGCCCGCCATCGCCGCCGCCGCGCTGACCGGCGCGGGCGATTTCGACCTGGACAAGGCGCAGGGCGACCGGCTGGCCCTGGCGCTGACCGGGGCTGGCGATTTCCGCATCGGCACGGTGGCGCTCAAGACGCTAAGCGCCGACATCACCGGTGCGGGATCAATCAAGATCGCGGGCACCGCCGACACCGCCAAACTGTCCATTACCGGCGTAGGCGACATCGACGCCGCCGCGCTGAAGGTCGGCAACGCGGAGATCGATGTCCTGGGCGCGGGCGACATCGACATTGCCTCCGACGGCAGGGTCGCTATCAGCATCATGGGGCCGGGCGACGTAACGGTAAAGGGCAAGGCGCAATGCACGACGAGCGGAACGGGGCCGGGCGAAGCGCGCTGCGCGCCCTGATTGCGATCATAGCAAGTGGGGCCGCGCTGTTCCTCGTCGCGCCCGCCAATGCGGCGACGCGCGGCTACACCATCACCAGCTTCGACGCGATCCGCGTGGATGCGCCCGTCACGGTCGTCCTGACGACCGGCGCAGGCGCATCGGCGCGGGCGGAGGGCGACCAGAACGCGCTCGACCGGCTGAAGGTCGATGTGTCGGGCCGGCTGCTCACCATCGGCATGGACCGCGCGCGGCCCGGCGAAAAAAGCGGCGGCGCGGCCACGCTGCGCCTGTCCACCGCCATGGTGCAGCGGATCGTGCTGACCGGCGGCGGATCGGTGTCGATCGACCGGATGAAGGGCCAGTCGGGACAGATCGTGCTGGGCGGCAATGGCGATGTCAGCGTGGGCACGGTCGACCTTGACCGGATCGACGTGGCGCTGGCGGGCGGCGGCCGGGTGACGATGGCGGGCCGCGCCGGCGTCGCCAATATCCGCCTCAACGGCCCCGGCGCGCTGGCGGCCGAACCCCTGATCGCGCGCCAGGCCAGCGTCACCAACGAAGGGCCGGGCAGTATCACCCTGACCGCCGACGTCACCGCGCGGGCGACGACAACGGGATCGGGCGACGTCACCATCACCGGCAAAGCCGCCTGCACCATCGACAATCGCGGCACCGGGCGCGTGCGCTGTGGGGGCGAGAGTTTTTAGCGGGCTTGGATGGGTGGAAGATCGCCGCGTTTTTCATCCCACTTCAACGATGCGTAAAAAGCCATCCCAGGCGTGTTTCCGCTTTATCTCTGCGTCCTCCGCGCCTCTGCGCGATTAGATTTTTTCGCGCGGAGGCGCGGAGGGTACGGAGAAGGGACAATATCGAATGCCTTGAATCTCGAGAAAGGGTGGTTTGCGGATTGTCAGCTTTGAGGCGGCAATAATAATATAGCTGACGGTTGTTGCAGGTAAGCCCACATGGCGGACTATGGCCAATGTGTAGATCGGCCGTGATTGCAGGAGGCCCGGCAGCGACCTTGTCGAACCGAGCCAGTAGACGCGATCCGGGTATCCTCCGTTCAGATTTCTTAATCAATCCGCGTTATGAGCGATAGTGTTCGGGATAAGCCCTATGGCGGAATTTTTGCAAGAGATGGCCCCAATCGATAGTCGAACGCCTGTCACCACAGTGGATAGCCAGCGCGTCCTCATCGCCGCACTGGCCTATGGTGCGGTCTTTTGGCTTTGCTACATTGCTTACGCCTCCCATCTCGGAATGATCGGCAACGACTTCGGCGTGTTCCACCGCGCGGCCAGTGAACCGCTTAGCAGCGTGTATGCACTGCGCGAGGCGAACCCCTTTGCCTATCCGCCCACCACGCTCCTTTGGTTGCAACCGCTGGCTTGGCTCAGCTTGAAGTCGGGATTTGTGCTGTGGGTCATGCTGTCGATCGGTGCCATTGCCTGGGCGAGCAATCGTCTAGCGGGGCCTCGCGTTGCACTACTGGTTGTGTTTAGCCCCGCGCTGGTAACAACCATTGCCGTCGGCCAATTCGGTGCGTTGGTTGCCGCTATGATCCTCATCGCTGTTTCGCTCAAGGGTTGGCGTCAAGGTCTTCTTCTTGGCTTAGCTGCGACGATCAAGCCACAGATACTTTTAGCCGCGCCGCTGATCTTGCTAACGAGGAAGGATTGGGGGGCGCTGATCGGTGCCAGCATCGCCGTTGCCGCAACCATTACGGTCGAACTCCTCGCACTCGGTTCTCAGCTATGGCTCGATTGGGCAAAAGCGCTAAAAGCATTTCCAAAGGCGGTGGAGCACGCCCATGCTTATGCTGGTTCGGTCAGCCCAATGGGCGTGGCATCGAACTTCCATTTATCCACTTGGCCGTTCTTCATACTAGGCGTCACGATAGCGGTTCTTCTCATTACCAAGCGTTCACGCGGTGCGGATTGTCTGGAATTAGCCGGACTGATCATCCTCGCCAGCGCGCTGATGTCGCCTTATCTTCTTACCTATGATACGATCGCGATCGTGCCGTTCGTCGTGCAACAAATGCTCGTGCGCGGCGAGCGGAACCAGACTGCTGCGTTGGCCGTCTTCGTGAGCCCCTTTTTGGCTCTCAGTCTTCTTTGGCTTACTGTGACAATGCTTCTGCGCAAAAGTCCGTATCTGGATATTTACGGTTCGGGAACAGACGGCTCAAATCGGACAGCTTCATCCATCGGGTAATGGCCGTACACCCTCGACCGGTCACAACTGACTGATAGACCTGCCCAAAGTCGCTATTCAAAGGGTCGGGGTGAGTGCCAAACGAACGGCAGCCTCCGGGTGCGGCGCGTGACGCTGCCTAGGGCAAAAATGGTCGCTTGCAGTCCCGTCATGCCGGGCTTGACCTCGCATCCCGCGCCTATCCGAGCGCAGCCACCACATCCCCGCCCGCCTACCGCTGCTTCTTGGCCGTGGTCGCGGTGAAATCGGGGTCTTTGTTCGCCACCCAATCGACGAATTTGCGCACATTGGGATGGGCCAGCAGGCCCTCGACATCGGTGCCGTGGCGTTGCAGTTCGGAATTGGTGAAATTGGCGATCAGCGTCTGCTGGCAGATGCCATGCATGGGAACGACATCGCGCCCGCCCCGGCTTTTCGGAACGGGGTGGTGCCAGACGATCGTCTTGCCGGTCGGCCGCCCGCACAGCCAGCAGTCTACCACCGGCGGCGGCGCGTTTTCCTCGACCACCACGTCTTCGTCGCGACCATGTTTCGAATGTTTGCGGGCCATCATCTACCTGCCATTATCTGCTTGAACGTCTTAGGGGCTGTATCGCCCCCTCTAAGGGGAAGGGCGCGCCATTACCACCACAGAACCCGTGAACCGGCTTTTGCCCAGACAAGCCAGCCGCCCGTCTATGGAAGCCTTCCAATGTAGGATTTTGTCTGGTCTATCCTTCTGGATGAGGCCCGCTTCTCTCCCCCACAGCCCTGCCGTCGCGCGATCGGCGCATGGCTGTCGCGCGGGCGTAGCGCCCGTATCGCCTCTATTTGACCCATGGGGCGCGTCACCGTGGCGTCGCAGGGGCGTCGCCGCATCCTCACAGCGACTATTGGCCGATTTTTGCCCGACGACGGTGTATACTTCGGTCATCGCGCCCTGCCTCGCCGTCTTATGCAGCGCCCCATCCCGCTTGCTTATCGAAAACTTTACCAGAGCGCCGCTAGACACAGCGGACGTCTCCACAGCCGGGTTTTGATGATGCGCTTTTCTTTCGCCCTGCCCCTTCTGACCGCGTTCGCGCTGCCGCAACCGGCCTGGGCGCAGGTGGCGGTGGCCGACAGCGGCGATACCGGCTGGATGATAGTATGCGCGCTGCTGGTGCTGCTCGCCGCATTGCCGGGGCTGATGCTGCGCCATGCGGGGCAGGTCAATGTGCGCAGCGCCCTGTCGGTGACGGCGCAGGGTGCGGCGGTCGCGGCGGTCGCCGCGCTGACCTGGGCCATTGCGGGCTATAGCATCGCCTATGCGCCGGGCAGCGCCTGGCTGGGCGGCGGCGGAAACCTGCTGCTCGCCAATCTCGCCCAGTTGCGCGACGGGCTGACCGTGCCCGAATCGGCCTTCGTGCTGTTCCAGCTCACTATCGCCCTGCTCGCCGCCTGCCTGCTGGTGGGCGCGGTGGCGGAACGGACGCGGATCGGCTGGTGGGTCGCCTTCACCCCGCTCTGGCTGCTGCTGGTCTATGCCCCGGTCGCTCATGCGGTGTGGGGCGGCGGCTGGCTCGCCGACCTGGGCGTCATGGATTTCGCCGGCGGGCTGGTCCTGCACGGCACGGCGGGCTTTTCCGCCCTCGCCCTTGCCTTGATCGCAGGCGGTCGGCGTGAGCCGTCCGATCCCGGCCATGCCCCGTTGCTCAGCATGGCGGGCGGCGGGCTGCTCTGGGTCGGCCTGTCCGGCGTGGTCGGCGGCTGGGCGCTGGGCGCGACTGACGACGCCGCGACCGCGATCCTCAATCACCTCTTCGCCGCCTGCGCCGCGGCGCTGACCTGGGGGCTGCTCGACCGGATGCTGAGCGCCCGCACCAGCGCCACCGGCATCCTGTCCGGCGCGCTGGCGGGCATCGCCGCCATATCGGCCAGCGCCGCGCTGGTCGGCACCGGCGGCGCGATGCTGATCGGCGTGATCGCAGCCTTTGTCGCCCGCATCGGTGGCGGCATCTTGTCCGGCCGTGTCGATGACGGCGCGGGCGTCTTCGCCATTCATGGACTGGGCGGCCTGACCGGCGTGCTGCTGCTGCCGGTCTTCGTCCTGCCGCTGCTGGGCGGGGTCGGCTTCGACGCCAATATCAGCCTGCCGGGCGCGCTGACCGCGCAGGCTATCGGCCTCGTCGTGGTCGCGCTGTGGGCGATGGTCGGCAGCGCGATCGCCGCGCTGATCGTGTCGGTCGTCATCCCCATGCGGGTGAGCGCACAGGAAGAGTCCGACGGCCTCGACGCCAGCCAGCATGGCCAGCAGGGCTGGGACTTCCGCTAACGCCATGCCGCCCGCCCCCTCTTACGCCGCCCCCTATTCGGTCGCTGTCGCGATCTTCGCCTATCAGGAAGAACGCCGCATCGGCGCCTGTCTGGCGTCGCTCCCGCTCGATCGGCCCGATACGCTCTTCCATGTGCTGGTCAACGGCACCACCGACGCCACCGTGGCGCGGGCGCAGGCGGCGGCGGGCGGCCGGGCCCATGTCATCGTCCATGACATCAAGCCGGGCGGCAAGTCGCGGACCTGGAACCATATGGTCCATGACCTGCTGACAGGGAGCGAACAGGCCGTCATCTTCATGGATGGCGACGCGCAGATCGTGGCGGGGTCGATCGACGCGCTGGTCGCCGATCTGGCCGCCCATCCCCACGCCAATGCTGCGTCGGGCATGCCGATGAACGGCCGGATGGCCGCAACCTATCGTGGCACGCTGCACAGCGAAGGCGGGCTGTTCGGCGATCTCTATGCGCTGTCAGGCGATTTCGTGCGAGATATCCGCGCCCGCAAGCTGCGCCTGCCCGACGACCTGATCGGCGACGATGGCCTGGTGGCGTCCTGGGCGCATACCGGGTTGCAGAAGGATATCGCGTGGGATCTGGCGGGGATCGTGCCCTGCGACGATGCGGGCTTTCTGTGCGAACAGGTCAGCCTGGCGCGGCCCCAGACCTGGCGCATGCACTACAAGCGGCTGATCAACTATTCGGTGCGTTTCTACCAGAACCGGATCGTGTCGGACATCATGAAGCGCGAGGGGCCAGCCGGCCTCCCCGCGCGTCTTGCGAGCCTCTATCCCGACTGGCTGCCCCGTTTCCGCCCACGCCCCGGCCTGACCGCCTGGTTTGATCGCAAGGCGCTCAAGCGGATGCGCGGCGCGGTTTAACGGTCGCGGCCGGCCAGCTCCTTGTTCACGAACAGTGCGACCCCGGTCACCACCGCACCCGACAGCAGATACACGCCCGAAGCGGCTAGGCCGAATTCGGCGGACACCAAAAGCGCGACCAGCGGCGCAAAGCCCGCGCCGACCAGCCAGGCCAGGTCCGATGTCAGCGCCGACCCGGTATAGCGCGTGGCGGTGCGGAAATTGGAGGCGACGATACCCGATGACTGGCCAAAGCTCAGCCCCAGCAGGATGAAGCCCAGCACCATGAAGGCGACTTCGCCCAGATCGCCGCCGTTCAACAGCAAGGGCGCTGCGACCGCGAAGATGGCGATGCCCACCGCTGACCAGCCGATCAGGGTGCGGCGGCCGACCATGTCGGCGACGAAGCCCGACACGATGATCGCCAGCACGCCGACGAATGCGCCGATCACCTCGATCATCAGGAAGCGTTCCAGCGGCTGGTCGGTATAGAGCGCGATCCACGACAATGGGAACACGGTGACCATATGGAACAGGGCGAAGCTGGCCATGGGCGCAAACGCGCCGATAACGATGTTGCGCCCTTCGCTGCGGACGGTTTCGATGACCGGCGAGGGCTGGAGTTCGCGGGTTTCGTAGAGCCGCGCAAACTCCTCTGTCACGACGATGCGCAGACGGGCGAACAGCGCCACCACGTTGATCGCAAAGGCGACGAAGAAGGGATAGCGCCAGCCCCAATCGAGGAAGTCGGCGGTCGAGAGAATGTTGAGGAAGTAAGCGAACAGGCCCGCCGCGACCATCAGCGCCAGCGGCGCGCCCAATTGCGGCATCATCGCATACCAGCCGCGCTTGTTCTTGGGCGCGTTGAGCGAGAGCAACGAGGCCAAGCCATCCCAGGTGCCGCCCAGCGCCACGCCCTGACCGGCGCGGAACAGCGCCAGCAGGATCGCGGCCCCATGGCCGATCGTCTCATAGCCCGGCAGAAACGCGATCGCCGCGGTCGATCCGCCCAGCAGGAACAATGCGATGGTCAGCTTGACGCCGCGGCCATAGGCGCGATCGACCGCCATGAAGATGAACGACCCGATCGGGCGCGTGATGAAGGCGAGCGCGAAGATGGCGAAGGACCAGAGCGTCCCCATCAGCGGCGACATATAGGGGAAGATATGCGCCGGGAAGACGATGCACGAGGCGATCGCATAAACGAAGAAGTCGAAAAATTCCGACGTCCGCCCGATGATGACGCCGATCGCAATCTCGCCGGGCGCGATTTTCTTGTGTCCATGCGCATGCAGCTGGCGCACGTCGCGTTCCGCCTGGGTCGAATTGGGCGTGGTCGTCGCGGAAGTCATGGGGTAAAACGGACCTTCATGCTGCGGGAACGATCCGTGCCGCACTTCGTTGCACGACGAATCATCCCGTTGGTTATTTAACCCATGCCCTATTTTGCAGATGCACAGGGATAGGACAAAAGGTCCAATGTCGCGCGCCGGCCATCCTGATAATGCGGGCGGCATGATAGCCCGTCATTCCGCCACCAAGCGCGCATTTCTGCGCCGAATCGCTCCATTCCTGCTGCTGCCGCTGGGCGGATGCAACTGGGTGGTCATGTCCCCCGCCGGCGATGTTGCAATGCAGCAACGCGATCTGATCCTGATTTCGACCGCATTGATGCTGTTGATCATCATACCGGTGATGGCGATGACGATCTGGTTCGCGTGGAAATATCGGGAAAAGGCCAAGGCGGAAGATTATGATCCCGATTGGGACCATTCGACCAGCCTGGAACTGCTAATTTGGTCGGCGCCGCTGCTGATCATCATCGCGCTGGGCGCGGTGACGTGGAGCAGCACCCATCTGCTCGACCCCTATCGCCCGCTCAACCGCGTCGATCATGCGCGCAAGGTCGATCCCGCCGCCAAGCGGTTGCAGGTCGAAGTGGTGGCGATGGACTGGAAATGGGTATTCATCTACCCCGAACTGGGCATCGCGACGGTGAACGAGCTGGCCGCGCCAGTCGATCAACCGATCGAGTTCAAGATTACCTCGTCCAGCATCATGAACAGCTTCTTCGTACCGGCGCTGGCAGGGCAAATCTACGCCATGCCGGGGATGCAGACGGTGCTGCACGCGGTCGCCAACAAGCCGGGCAATTATGAGGGCTTTTCCGCCAATTATTCGGGCGCCGGCTTCTCGAACATGCGTTTCCGCTTCCACGCCATGGACCAGGCCGGTTTCGCCCAGTGGGTCGCCAAGGTGAAGGCGAGCGGCGCGACGCTGGACCGCGCCACCTACGTCAAGCTGGAACAGCCCAGCGAGAAGGTGCCGCCAATGTATTTCAGCGGTGTCGAACCCAAGCTGTTTCATGCCGCGCTCAACATGTGCGTGCAGCCGGGCAAGAAGTGCATGGACGCGGTGATGATGACCGACTCCATGGGCGGCGCGGGTAAGGAATCGGCGCATGACGTCGAAGGGCTGCGCCACGACGGCACGATCGACGTCGGCGGCTTCCATCCGGTCGAACCGGGCAAGAAGGGCGAGATCGCCCAGCCTGCGGGCATGACCCCGGCGGCGAAACGCACTCCGGCCGCGCAGGGCAAGCAAGCCCCCGGCCAGCAGGATGGCGATGGGCATGGCGGTGGCCATGCCGGTCACGAAGGCATGTGATGCCCATGACCTGTCCCCGTTCTTTCATTTCTCTCTCGCCTGAAGGCTAGACGCCATGTCCCCCTCCCCCGCCTCTGAAAATAGCGGCATCTGGAAGCTGATCTTCGGTCGGCTCGACTGGAGTTCGCTGCCCCTGCACGAGCCGATCGTCGTCGGCACCTTCATCATGGTGATGCTCGGCGGCCTCGTCGTCGTCGCGGGCATCACCAAATATAAGCTGTGGGGCATGTTGTGGAACGACTGGTTCACCACCGTCGACCATAAGCGCATCGGGATCATGTACATGATCCTGGGGCTCATCATGTTCGTGCGCGGTTTTGCCGACGCGGTCATGATGCGCCTGCAACAGGCGATGGCGTTCAACGGGTCGGAAGGCTATCTCAACGCCCATCATTACGACCAGATTTTCACGGCGCATGGCGTCATCATGATCTTCTTCGTCGCCATGCCGATGATCACCGGGATCATGAACTATATCGTCCCGCTCCAGATCGGCGCGCGCGACGTGTCCTTCCCCTTCCTCAACAATTTCAGCTTCTGGATGACCACTGCGGGTGCCGTGATCGTCATGATGTCGCTGTTCGTGGGGGAATTTGCGCGTACCGGCTGGCTGGCCTATCCGCCGCTGTCGGGCATCGCCTATTCGCCGGGCGTCGGCGTCGACTATTATATCTGGGGCCTGCAAATCGCGGGCATCGGCACGCTGTTGTCGGGCGTCAACCTGATCGCGACCATCGTGAAGATGCGCGCGCCGGGCATGAACATGATGAAGCTGCCGGTCTTCACCTGGACCTCGCTCTGCGCCAACGTCCTGATCGTCGCCGCCTTCCCGGTGCTGACCGCCGTCCTCGCCCTGCTGTCGCTCGACCGTTATGTCGGTACGGCCTTCTTCACCAACGACATGGGCGGCAACCCCATGATGTATGTGAACCTGATCTGGATCTGGGGTCACCCGGAAGTCTATATCCTCATCCTGCCGCTGTTCGGCGTCTTCTCCGAAGTCACTGCGACCTTCTCGAACAAGCGGCTCTTCGGCTATAGCTCGATGGTCTATGCGACGATCGTCATCGCGCTGCTCAGCTATCTCGTCTGGCTGCACCATTTCTTCACCATGGGGTCGGGCGCCAGCGTCAACAGCTTCTTCGGCATCACGACGATGGTCATTTCCATCCCGACCGGTGCCAAGCTCTTCAACTGGCTGTTCACCATGTATCGCGGCCGCATCCGGTTCGACCTGCCGATGATGTGGACGGTCGCCTTCATGCTGACCTTCACCGTCGGCGGCATGACCGGCGTGCTGCTCGCCGTGCCGCCTGCCGACTTCGTGCTCCACAACTCGCTGTTCCTGATCGCGCATTTCCACAATGTCATCATCGGCGGCGTGCTGTTCGGCCTGTTCGCGGCGATCAACTACTGGTGGCCCAAGGCGTTCGGCTTCACGCTGGACACCAAATGGGGCAAGCGCAGCTTCTGGCTGTGGGTCGTGGGCTTCTGGTTCGCCTTCATGCCGCTTTATATCCTGGGCCTGATGGGCGTGACCCGCCGGATGCGCGTGTTCGACGATCCTAGCTTGCAAATCTGGTTCCAGATCGCCGCCTTCGGCGCGCTGATGATCGCGGCCGGCATCGCCTGCATGTTCGTCCAGTTCGCGGTCAGCATCATCAACCGCGAGAAGCTGCGCGATACAACCGGCGATCCGTGGAACGGTCGCACGCTGGAATGGGCGACCAGTTCGCCCCCGCCAGACTATAACTTTGCCTTCACGCCGGTCATCCACGACAATGACGCCTGGGCCGACATGAAGAAGCGCGGTTATCAGCGTCCGCTGTCGGGCTATGAAGCGATCCATATGCCCAGCAACACCGGCACCGGCATCATCATCGCGGGGCTTTCCATCGCCTTCTCGGTCGGCATGATCTGGTACATGTGGTGGCTCGCAGGCCTCAGCTTCGTCGGCATCCTGGCCGTCGCGATCGGCCACACCTTCAACTATAAGCGCGACTTCTACATCCCCAAGGATGTGGTGGAGCGCACCGAGGGCGAGCGCACCGCGCTGCTCGCAGCCAAGGGTTAAACCATCATGGCAAGCGCATCTCCGATCGATCCCGCCTTCCTCGACAAGGACGGTAACCCGCTCTTCCACCTGGCCCACGAGCCGCATCATCCCGAAGGGTCCAGCACCATGCTGGGCTTCTGGATGTACCTGATGAGCGATTGCCTCATCTTCGCCTGCCTGTTCGCCACCTATGCGGTGCTGGGCGGCAATTATGCGGCGGGACCGGGGCCAAAAGACCTGTTCGACCTGCCGCTGGTGGCGCTCAACACCGCGATGCTGCTCTTTTCCTCCATCACCTACGGCTTTGCCATGCTGGCGATGGAAAAGAACAAGGTCGCGGCGACCCAGGGCTGGCTGGCGATCACCGGCCTGTTCGGCCTGGCGTTCCTCAGCATCGAAATGTACGAGTTCGCGCACCTCATCCATGAGGGCGCGACGCCGATGCGGTCGGGCTTCCTGTCGGCCTTCTTCACGCTGGTCGGCACTCACGGGCTGCACGTCACCTTCGGCTGCATCTGGCTGGTGACGCTGATGGTCCAGGTCGCCAGACATGGCCTGATCCCGGCCAACCAGCGCCGCCTGATGTGCCTGTCGATGTTCTGGCACTTCCTTGACGTCATCTGGATCGGCGTCTTCACCTTTGTCTATCTGATGGGAATGCTGCGATGAGCGATGCCGCCCACCCCAAGCCCGGCCATGACCACCCCGACGCCCATGCAGGCGCGCACGGAACCATGGGTAGCTACATGATCGGGTTCGGCCTGTCGGTGATCCTGACGGCCATCCCCTTCTGGCTGGTCATGACCGGCTTCTTCGCCAATCTGCAGACCACCGCGATCATCATCATGGCCTTCGCGGTGGTGCAGATCGTGGTCCACATGATCTACTTCCTGCACATGAACACCCGCTCCGAAGGCGGCTGGTCTATGATGGCGTTGATCTTTACGCTGGTGCTGGTCGTCATCACCCTGTCGGGTTCGACCTGGGTCATGTATCACCTCAACCACAATATGATGCCGACCATGTCGCATGACATGAGCCAGATGCCGTGACAGCCATGGACCCCCGCCCCCAAAAGGCGGGGTTCCCGGTCGGCCTTACGCTGGCCGCGCTTATCCTGTTCGTGGGCCTTTGTGCCCTCGGCGTCTGGCAGGTGGAGCGGCTGGCATGGAAGCGCGATTTAATCGCCCGCGTCGATGCCCGTATCCACGCCGCGCCGACATCGGCCCCGGCCAGGGCAACCCAAACCGACGAATATCGCCGCGTCACCGCAACCGGCATTTTCCTGCATGACAAGGCCGTGCTGGTGCAGGCCGCGACTGTGCGCGGCGCGGGCTATTGGGTGCTCACCCCGCTGCGCCAGGCGAACGGCGTGATCCTGCTCGTAAACCGTGGCTTCGTGCCGCCGGAGGCCAAGACCCGCTATGACCGGCCGCAGGGCATGGCGCGCGTCACCGGCCTGCTGCGCCTGACCGAACCGGGCGGCGGCTTCCTGCGCAGCAACGATCCCGGCGCCGACCGCTGGTATTCGCGCGACGTCGCCGTCATCGCCGCAACGCGCAAGCTGGAGCCGGTCGCCAACTATTTCATCGACGCGCAGGCCGGTCCTTCGCCCAACGCCTTGCCGGTCGGCGGGCTGACCGTGGTCCGTTTCCCCAATAGCCATCTGCAATATGCCATCACCTGGTTCATACTGGCGGCCATGGTCGCGGGGGCCTATAGCCTCGTCATGCGCCAGTCGGGAAAAGATCGCCGGGGATGACCGCACCGCCTGCAAGACGTATGCGCTGGCTGCCCGGCCGGTGGCCTGCCGACGCCGCCGGACGCCGCAACATGGCATTGCTGGTGCAGTTGCGCTGGATCGCTATCGCCGGGCAGGTCGCGACGATCCTTTTCGTCCATTTCGCCATGGACATCCGCCTGCCGCTGCCATCGATGCTGGTCGTGCCCTGCATCGCGACGGCGATGAACATCGGCAGCCTGATGGTGCTGCGCCGGCGCACCGACATTACCCATGCCGAGCTGTTCCTGGCGCTGCTGTTCGACGTGTTTGCGCTGACCACTCAGCTCTATCTGAGCGGCGGCGCGACCAATCCATTCGTGTCGCTCTACCTGGTGCAGGTCGCGCTCGGTGCCGTCCTGCTGCACCGTTGGAGCGTATGGGGCATCGTGGCGGTATCGACGCTCTGCGCGGCGATGCTGGCCTTCGTCTATCGGCCACTCGACCTTAGCGAGACGCTGGAAGGGCATTTGTTCGACCTGCACATCGTCGGCGCCTGGATCTGCATCAGCATGACCGCGGTGCTGCTGGTGCTGTTCATCACCCGCGTCACCCGCAACCTGCAACAGCGGGAGCATTATCTGGCGGAATTGCGGCAGCAGGCGGTCGAGGAAGAGCATATCGTGCGCATGGGCCTGCTGGCGTCGGGCGCGGCGCATGAACTGGGCACCCCCCTCGCCCAGCTTGCCGTGGTGCTGGGCGACTGGCGGCACATGCCCGAAATCAAGGCACACCCTGCCCTGGTCGAGGAAGTGGGCGAGATGGAAGCGGCGGTGAAACGCTGCAAGACCATATTGACCGGCATCCTCATGTCCGCAGGCGAAGCGCGCGGCGAAGCGCCCCAGGTCACCAATGTCCGCGATTTCATCGACATCATCGCGCGCGACTGGCGCATCGCCAATCCGGGCATGCCGCTGCGCTGCGATTTCGGCCCGCATGATTATCCGCGCATCGTCGCCGATCCGGTAATCCGGCAGGCGGTGACCAACCTGCTCGACAATGCGCGCGAGGCTGGCGCGACCTATATCAACATGATGGTCAGCCGCGACAGCCAGTGGCTGCACGTCGCGGTGCGCGACAATGGTCGCGGCTTCGACCCGGCGATGCTGGCCGATGTCGGCAAGCCTTACCGGTCGAGCAAAGGCAAGCAAGGTGGCGGCCTTGGCCTTTTCTTGGTGGTCAATGTGGTGCGCAAGCTGGGCGGGCGGGTCGATGCGAGCAACGGCGCGGAAGGCGGCGCGATGATCCTGCTGCGCCTGCCGCTCGCGACGCTGGCGCTGGAGGAGGCGAATGATGACGGATGAACGGCAATTGCTGATCGTCGAGGATGACGAAGGCTTCGCCCGCACGCTCAAACGGTCGTTCGAGCGGCGCGGTTACAGCGTGCTGTCGGCCGACAGTCTGGAATCGGTGACGGCGATACTGGCCGAAAACCGCCCCGGCTTCGCCGTCGTCGATCTCAAGCTCGGCCCGCAATCGGGCCTGGCCTGCGTGCAGGCGCTGCACGCCTATGATCCAGCCATGCTGATCGTGGTGCTGACCGGCTTCGCCAGCATCGCCACCGCGGTCGAGGCGATCAAGCTGGGCGCGACAAACTATCTCGCCAAACCATCCAACACCGACGATATCGAGGCGGCCTTCGCTCGATCGGGCGGCAACCCCGCCGCGCCGCTGGCCCCCCGGCCGACGTCGATCAAGACGCTGGAATGGGAGCATATCCACGAGGTGCTGAAAGACAGCGAGTTCAACATTTCCGAAGCGGCACGGCGGCTGGGCATGCATCGCCGCACGCTCGCGCGGAAATTGGCGAAGCGGCAGGTCGGTTGATTTTGGAGATTTGGAGCGGGTGAAGGGAATCGAACCCTCGTCACTTGCTTGGGAAGCAAAAGCTCTACCATTGAGCTACACCCGCGTTCCTCGCCCCATGGCGCAAGCCATAGGGCGCTGTCAACGGGGATCAGCCGTAGGGCGCATCTGCATCGCGCGCCGGGATCGCGCCGCGACGGCCGATGTTCCAGCCGGCCAGGCGATGCCCGGCCAGCGCCGCCTCATGCGGGCCGGCCCCGGCCAGCCGGGCGTGGAGATAGCCGCCATTGAAAGCATCGCCCGCCCCGCTCGAATCGATGACGTCCAACTGGCGCGGGATCGGCACGACCTTCCCCGCCACCAGGCAGCCCTCGCCGCCCAGCTTGACGACCACATCCTTGCCCTCACCCACGCCCCAGCGGGCCGCCGCATCGCGGGCGTCGTCCGCTTCACCCATCTCGACCTCGTCCGCCAGGGTGGGCAACCCCATGTCGCTGACCGCGATGGCCCGGTCGCGCCAGTGGCGCGCGGTCGCCGCATCGTCCCACAGCCGGGCGCGATAATTGCCGTCGAAAGCGATGCGGCCGCCATGCGCACGGACTTGCGCGCACAGTTCCAGCAATGCCTCCCGACCGGCATCGGGCAGGATCGCCAGGGTGATGAGCGAGAAATAGAGCAGGTCCGATTGCGCCGCCTGCGCCACCATCGCCGCGCTTTGCGGCAGGTCGAACATCCGCCGCGCCGCCGCCTCGCTGCGCCAATAATGGAAGCTGCGCTCGCCCGCCGCGTCCGTTTCGATCGCGTAGAGGCCGGGCAGCCTGTCCTTCGCCGCGATCACCAGCGACGTGTCCACGCCCTCTGCCTCCCATTGGGCGCACAGTTGCGCGCTCATTGGATCGGTGCCCAGCGCGCTGGCGAGGCGGACTTTGTCGCCCGCCCGCGCCAGATGGATCGCGGTATTGATGACGTCGCCGCCATAGCGCAGGTTCCAGTTGTCACCCTCGCCGCGGCTCAATTCCAGCATCGCTTCGCCAATGACCGTAATCGTCGCCTTCGTCGCCATGCCCGCTCCCCACGCAATAGAGCCGGCGTGGTGCGCAGGGCGGCGTTTCAAGTCAAGAGGGCGACCCATGCGATGCTATGGAACGATTGCGTCCCAGCGCCGTTTTGCCGATGGCAAAGAGAGCACCGTCCACCGGCGCTTGATTCGGGGACATAATGATTACCGCCTCCACTGACGAAACAGGCAATCGCTTCGAACTGCTGGTTCAAAGCGTCACCGACTATGCTATCTATATGCTCGACCCCACGGGCATCGTCGCCAGCTGGAACGCGGGCGCGCGCCGTTTCAAAGGCTATGAGGCCGACGAGATTATCGGCCAGCATTTTTCGCGCTTCTACACGCCCGAGGATCAGGCGAGCGGCGTCCCCGCCATGGCGCTCTACGTCGCCGAGCATGAAGGCCGGTTCGAAGCGGAAGGCTGGCGCGTCCGCAAGGATGCGGGACGCTTCTGGGCCAATGTGGTGATCGATCCGATCCGGTCGCCCGATGGCCGCCTGCTGGGCTTTGCGAAAGTGACGCGCGACCTGACCGATCAACGCGCCGCGCAGGATGCCCTGCGCGCCAGCGAGGATCGATTTCGGCTGCTGGTGCAGAGCGTGACCGATTACGCCATCTACATGCTCGACCCCGTCGGCACGGTGACGAGCTGGAACATGGGCGCGGAACGATTCAAGGGTTACAAGACCGAAGAGATATTGGGCCAGAATTTCTCCCGCTTTTACAGCGAGGAGGATCGGCTTGCGGGCCTGCCCTCCCGCGCGCTTCATACCGCGCAGAGCATGGGCCGGTTCGAGGCGGAAGGCTGGCGCATCCGCAAGGACGGCTCTCGCTTCTGGGCCAATGTCGTGATCGATCCGATCCACACGCCGGACGGCACCTTGCTGGGCTTTGCCAAGATCACCCGCGACCTGACCGAACGGCGCGAGGCGCAGCGCACGATCGACGAAGCGCGCGACGCCATCATCCAGACGCAAAAGATGGATGCGATCGGCAAGCTGACCGGCGGCGTTGCCCATGATTTCAACAATTTGCTGGCGGTGATCGTGGGCAGCCTGGACCTGGCCCGGCAACGGCTGGCCACCGGCGGCGACATCGCCCGCTATCTCGACAACGCCATGACGGCGGCCGAGCGCGGCGCTACCCTGACGCAGCGCATGCTCGCTTTCGCCCGCAAGCAGGAATTGAAGTTGCAAAGCGTCGACTGCGTCATATTGGTGCAGGGCATGGCCGAATTGTTCCGCACCACACTGGGCGCGGCGGTGTCGATCGAGATGCGCTTTCCGCCAATGCTGGGCGCGGCCCATGCCGACCCTTCCCAACTGGAACTGGCGCTGCTCAATCTGGCGGTCAATGCGCGCGACGCCATGCCGGGCGGCGGACGGATCATCATCGATGCAACGCAAACGACCATCGCACAGGACGAGCGGCCGGACCTGAGCGCGGGCGACTATATCCGCCTGTCCGTGATCGACGAGGGCGAGGGCATGGACGCCGCGACGCTGGAGCGCGCCCGCGAACCCTTTTTCACCACAAAGGGCGTGGGCAAGGGCACCGGCCTTGGCCTGTCGATGGTGCACGGCTTCGCCCAGCAATGCGGCGGATCGCTGACCATCGCCAGCGAGCCGGGCATCGGGACCAGTGTATCGCTGTGGCTGCCGATGGCGGCAGCGGACGCGGATGCCCGGCATGTCGCCATGGTGGTGGAGGAAATGCATGACCCCGATACCCCCCTGGTCATATTGGCGGTGGACGATGACGATCTGGTGCTGATGAACACCGCCGGCATGCTGGAGGATCTGGGCCATACCGTGTTCCAGGCCTCGTCCGGCGACGACGCGCTGCGGTTGCTGGAGCGCGGCAGCGTCGACCTGGTCGTCACCGACCATGCCATGCCGGGCATGACCGGCGCGCAACTGGCCGATGCGATCGAGCAGATACAGCCCGGCCTGCCGGTCGTCATCGTCACCGGCTTTGCCGAACTGCCGCCGCACGCCACGCAACGCCTGCGCCTGGACAAGCCATTCAAACAGGCGGAACTGGTCCGCACGGTCGCGACCGCGATGCGTGGCGCACTGACCCCGGCTGTCGCGGCGCGCGGACCCGACCCAATACTTCCCGATTGTTGAACCGACTTTCGAACAGTCCGGCAGAAATATTGGAAAAGCGGCATTTTTCGTCGCTCTTTGCTTGCAACATCGGTGCACTTCCCTGATGGGGACCATATCTGTTCCCAGCCTGCAGGATCGCATGGACATCCCCACCGCGCCGACCCCGACTTCGCATTTCTTCACGTCGCTGCGGACCCGGCTCCATTATCTCGACTGGGGCAATACATCCGCTCCCACGCTGATCCTGGTGCATGGCGGCTTTGACCATGCCCGCAGCTGGGACTGGACGGCGCGGGCGCTGGCGCGGGATTATCATGTCATCGCGCCCGATCTGCGCGGCCATGGCGACAGCGACTGGTCGCCCGACGGCTCCTATATGATGGCCAATTTCGTCTATGACCTGGCGCAACTGGTCGACCTGCTCGACCGGTCGCCGGTAACGATCGTGGGCCATTCGCTCGGCGGCGCGATCAGCCTGCGCTATGCTGGGCTGTTCCCCGACAAGCTGCGCAAGCTCGTCGCGATCGAAGGGCTGGGCCTGTCGCCCGACCGCCTGAAGGACAAGGCCGAACGCCTGGTGCCGGACGTCTGGCGCGAATGGATCGACACCCGCCGCGATAGCGCCCGCCGTACGCCGCGGCGCTATCCCACGATTGAGGCGGCGATCGGCCGGATGCGCGAACGCAACGAGCATCTGACGGTCGAACAGGCGCTGCACCTGACCAGCCATGGCGTCAATCGCAACGAAGACGGCAGCTATGGCTGGAAATTCGATCCTTATCTCAAAGGCTTGGCACCCCAGGCAGCCACCGATGAGGAACTGCCCGACTTCTGGAAGCGGATCAGTTGCCCAACCCTGCTTTGCCTTGGGCAGGACAGTTGGGCATCCAACCCGGAAAAGGACGGCCGCATCCGCCATTTCAGCGACGCCCGGCTGGTCGAGTTCGCCGATGCCGGCCACTGGCTGCACCATGACCAGTTTGACCGTTTCATCGGCGAACTGCGCGGCTTCCTAGAGGGTGAAGCCGGTGACAGCCGCACGGTAGTCAGCCTTTAGCTCTGCCACGAAATCGGCGGCCGGCTGCACCTTGTCGACCGCGCCGATGCCCTGGCCGCACCCCCAGACGTCGCGCCACGCCTTTTTGTCGCCACCGGTCATCGCCGCGAAATCCATGTCCTTCGCCTTGGGTAGGCTGTCGGGGTCCAGCCCCGACGCGACGATACTGGGGCGCAGATAATTGCCGTGGACGCCGGTGAAGACGTCGGAATAGACGATGTCGGCGGCGTGGCTGTCGACGATCATCTGCTTATAGGCCGGATCGGCATTGGCCTCCGCCGTGGCGATGAAGGGCGACCCCATATAGGCCAGGTCTGCCCCCATCATCCGCGCGGCGGCGATGGCGCGCCCGGTGGCGATCGATCCCGAAAGCGCCAGCGGCCCGCCGAACCACTGGCGGATTTCCTGGATCAGCGCGAACGGCGACAGGGTGCCGGCATGACCGCCCGCCCCCGCTGCGACCGCGATCAGGCCATCGGCGCCTTTCTCGATCGCCTTGCGCGCAAATCGGTCGTCGATCACATCATGCAGGACGATGCCGCCATAGCTGTGGATCGCCGCATTCACATCCTCCCGCGCGCCGAGCGAGGTGATGACCAGCGGCACGCGATATTGGACGCACAGCCCCAAATCCTCCTCCAGCCGCGCATTGCTGCGATGGACGATCAGGTTGACGGCGAAGGGCGCGTCGGCGTCCGTCAGTTCCGCCTGCAATTGCTGCAACCACGCCTCGAACAGCCCTGATGGGCGCGCATTGAGCGAGGGGAAGGCACCAACGATGCCCGCCCGGCACTGGGCCATGACCAGAGCCGGTTGCGAGATGATGAACATCGGCGATCCGATCAGCGGCAGCGACAGGCGGCCTTTCAGCAATGTCGGCAGGGTCATGATCGATCTTCTCCTTTATTATCGGCCCTGCGCTAACACCGCTAGACCTGCGGAAAAAGGCCAAAATAAGCTGTGTTGATGTATTAATACAGCAATGCTATTATGCACCCTCCAGACGGTCCCAGGAGCAGGACGATGTATAGCGAGAGCGATCTACAGGATGCCGTAGCGGCGGGTGCGATCCCCGCACAGGCGGCGCAGGCATTGCGAGATCATGTGGCGGCGCAGCGCGCTTCGCCGATGGTCGATGAAGAACATTTCCGGCTGCTGTCCGGGTTCAACGACATCTTCGTCGCGATCGCCAGCGTCCTGCTGTTGGTGGCCGTCGGCTGGCTGGGCAACGGACTGCGATTCGGCGCGCCGGACCATCATCCCGCTGTCATGGCCGGCCTGCTGGTCGCTGCGGTCAGTTGGGGATTGGCCGAATATTTCACCCGTCGCCGGCACATGGCGCTGCCCTCCATTCTTTTGCTGGGCGGATTTGTCGGCGGCATCGTCTTTGCGGTCGGTGCGCTGGGCGCGCAGATCTTCCCCGATGCGGGCGACAGCCTCGCCTCGATGATCCTGTGCGTCGCGGCTGGCGCGGGCGTGCTGGCGGCCTGGGCGCACTGGCGGCGTTTCATGGTGCCGATCACCGTGGCGGTCGGCGCGGCGGCGGCGGCAGGCGTCGGCGTCAGTCTTGTGGTCGCCGCCATGCCCGGCAGCGCGACGCTGCCGTTCGCGCTACTGCTCGTCGCGGGCCTCGCCACCTTCGCGCTCGCCATGTGGTGGGACATGAGCGACCGCGCCCGCACCACGCGCCGGTCCGACGTCGCCTTCTGGCTGCACCTGGCCGCCGCTCCAATGATCGCGCACTCGCTCTTCTACCTGCTGGGCGTGCTGAAAGGCGATGAGATCAGCGCCGGTCGCGCGGCGCTCGTGATCGCGCTGTATGTCGCCTTCGGCCTGATGGCGCTGGCGATCGATCGGCGGGCGCTGCTCGTCTCCAGCCTCGCCTATGTCCTCCTGGCCCTTTACGGCCTGTTCCGCCAGGCCGGTGCGGTGGAATTGTCCTGGGCGCTCACCGCGCTGGTGATCGGGTCGGCGCTGCTGCTGCTGTCGGCGCTTTGGCACCATGCCCGCGCGCTGGTTGTGGGCGGCCTGCCGCCGCGTCTCTCAGAACGCCTGCCCTATCTGGATCGCGCGGTCGCTTAAAAGACGACGGGCTGCTCCCTCCCATCGCGGAGGGGGCAGCTAAAGCGATCGTCAATCCTCGACAATCCGCAGCAATTTGCGTTCGACCGGGGCCAGAACGCCCTGCAATTCCTGGCCGCGCTTCAAAATCTGGCCACTTTCCCCGACCAGCGCCCACATGCCCTGCCGATGGCGCAGCGCGGGGCGTTTCTCGATCCGGTATTCGGGCCGCTCGGCGGAACGGCGGAAGGCACTGAAAATCGCCGCCTCCTGCCCCATGTCCATCGCATAGTCACGCCAATGGCCCGCCGACACCATGCGACCGTACAAATCCATGATACGTTGCAGTTCCAGCCGGTCGAACCCGACCTGGCCGCCCTTGGGCACTGGCCCTGTGCCTGGCCCCGCTCCTGGATGGGGAAACGGCGTCACATTGCTCATCAGGCCCGGCCGCGTTCCTTGAACAGCGGCGCATCGTCATCGGCGCCCAGCACGGGAGCCTGGCGCTCCGCCATCAGTTCGGCTAGGCGCTTCTGCAATTGCTCGACCTCGCACTGGAGCATTTCCAGTTTCTGCTTTTCGGGGTCGAAACAGTCCGAACAGGGCGTGCCATAGGGCATGAAGTCGCGCTGATAGGCGGTCACGTCGATCAGCATCGCGCGCGCTGGAATGCCGACCATGGTGGCACCATCGGCCACATCCTTCGTCACAACCGCGTTCGCGCCGACCCGCGCCCGCGCACCCACGTTGATCGGCCCCAGAACCTGAGCGCCCGACCCCACGATCACGCCGTCGTTCAGCGTGGGGTGCCGCTTGCCGGCGATGCCATTGGCCGGGTCCGTGCCGCCCAGCGTGACATTCTGGTAGAGCGTGACATCGTCGCCTATCTCGGCCGTCTCGCCGATCACGGTGAAACCATGGTCGATGAAGAAGCGCTTGCCGATCTTCGCGCCCGGATGAATGTCGTTACCGGTCAGGAATCGTGAAAAATGATTCACGGCGCGCGCAAGGAAGAACAGCCGCGCACGATAGAGGCGATGGGCAACCCGATGAAATGCCAGCGACCAGACGCCAGGGTAGAGCAGAATTTCCGCACGGGACCGCGGCGCCGGATCGCGGGATTTGATCGAATCCAGATAGGAAATGAGGTTGCGCACCATCCAGACGTCCCTGACCGTTCCTAGACTTGTTATGAGCGTTGCATATAAGGGAGATCGCTCTGCTTTTCCAGATGGGGCGCTAATCCCGCTTTTTAGCCGCAAACAGAAACTTGCTTGGCAGCCCGCGATATTCCAATCATTGCGATAGACAATTCCATAAAGGGTAGCGGATGATCGACACTTTTATCGCCCATTTCGGCGAAATCCTGCCCTTCATCCTTGTCGGATTCGGTGCCCAGATCATCGACGGTGCCCTGGGCATGGCCTATGGCGTGATCTCCAGCACGCTGCTGCTGACCATGGGCGTATCGCCCAGCCGTGCGTCCGCCAGCGTCCATGTCGCGGAAACCTTCACGACCGGCGTGTCCGCGATCAGCCATATCCTGCACCGCAATGTCGACTGGAAACTTTTCGCGCGACTCATCATTCCCGGCGTCATCGGCGGAGTCAGCGGCGCCTATTTCCTCTCCAATATCGACGGCGCGGTCATCAAGCCCTTCGTCCTGGCCTATCTCGCCGCGATCGGTTTCTACCTCATCTGGCGCGGCTTCCATTTGCCGCCCAAGCCGCGCGATCCCAAATGGGTCGGCCCGCTCGGCTTGTTCGGCGGTTTCATGGATGCCAGCGGCGGTGGCGGCTGGGGACCGATCGTGACGTCCAACCTGCTGCTCCAGGGGGCCAGTCCGCGCCACACGATCGGCACGGTCAACACGGTCGAATTCATCCTGACCCTGTCGATCAGCCTGACCTTCCTGATCCATCTGGGCTGGGAAACCTTCACCACCTACACGCTGGGCCTGCTGATCGGCGGCGTCATCGCCGCTCCCTTCGGCGCAATGCTGGCCCGCCATGTCGCCCCCCGCCTGCTGTTCACCGCAGTCGGCGTGATTCTGACCATCACTTCGCTGTTTGGCGTGGCGAAGTATCTTGGATATATCGGCTAAAGCGCTTATATTCGGATTTCTAATCGAGGAATCCGATAAATGTCCAGTTACCTGCCCACGCTCAAACAGTTGCAATATCTGGTTGCGCTGAAAGAGCAGGGTCATTTCGGCAAGGCGGCGGACAGTTGCTATGTCACTCAGTCGACCCTGTCGGCCGGCATCCGCGAACTGGAATCGCTGATCGGCGTCACCCTGGTCGAACGCACCCGCCGGGTGGTGCGCTTCACCGCGCTCGGCGATCGCATCGTGGACAAGGCCCATCGCGTGTTGCGCGAGGCGGAGGAACTGGTCGCCATCGCCGAAGCGTCGGGCAAGCCGTTGACCGGCGAATTGCGGATGAGCGTGATCCCGACCATCGCGCCCTTCCTTCTGCCGCGCCTGCTCCCCCGGCTGCGCGCGGAACGGCCGGACCTCAAACTCTATCTGCGCGAGGAAACGACCCAGCCCGGCATCGAATCGCTGCGTCACGGCAATGTCGACTGCGTGCTCATGGCCCTGCCCTTCGCCATGGGCGAGGTGGACAGCGAAATCCTGTTTCAGGACCGGCTCTATGTCGCCTTCCCGCATGACGAACCCCGCGATCCGCCCGAATGGATCGGCCCCGACATGATCGACGAAAGCAAATTGTTACTGCTGGAGGACGGCCATTGCCTGAAGGACCATGCGCTGGCCGCCTGCAACCGCCCCGACCTGCGCGCCAGCGCGACAATGATGGGCACGTCGCTGCATACGCTGATCCAGATGGTAGACAATGGCCTGGGCATGACGATGATCCCCGAAATGGCGATCGCAAGCGGCATATTGGAGCATACGCGGATCGTGGCGCGGCCGTTGCAGTCGGAACGCGCCTGGCGCGACATCGCGCTGGTGTGGCGCAAGAACAGCCCGCGCGAGAAGGAATTTCACCTGCTGGCTGGCATTTTGCGTGACGCTGCGGCGCTGAATTGCCGACTGCCCGAAGCGGCTTGAAAACAAACAGCCGTTGGTCAGCTCTTCCAGCCCTTCGCCTTGAGCTCATCTTCGGCGCGCGCCTCCACCCATTGAGTCGCGCCATCGCCAAAATGCTCCTTCTTCCAGAAGGGCGCTTCGGATTTCATCCAGTCGATCAGGAAGGCGCAACTTTCCAGCGCGGCGGTGCGGTGGCGCGACGCCGTGCCGACGAACACGATGCGCGCGCCCGGCACCAGACGCCCGAAGCGATGGATCACGCTGACGCCCAGCAGCGGCCAGCGCGCCAGCGCCTCCTCCACGATCCGGTCGACCTGCACCTGCGTCATCGCCGGATAATGTTCCAGTTCCAGCGCAATCAGGCCG
>JAVBXL010000145.1 GCA_030824575.1 bacterium
CGCTCGATCAGATCGCGGCTCCACAAGGCGCCCTCCACCTCCTCGATCAGCTCGCCGTCCAGTTCCTGCCGCCCCAGCCGCGTGCCGCCGTAGCTCGCCGTCATGGCGTCGACAAAACCCTCGGCCAGATGCGCCGCATTCTCCGCCGTCCGCCCCCGCGTCACGATCACGTCAACGCCATTGCGCGCCACCAGCGTCCGCACCAGCGGCACCGGCCGCGGTGTCGTCGTCGCCAGCACTTGCGGCCGCGCACCCAGGCGCAATCCCATCATCAGATTATGCCACGCCGCCTCGCCGCCCGCCCATTTCGCGATCTCGTCGGCCCAGCCATGGCTGAACTGCGGCCCGCGCAGCCCCTCCGGCTCGGCCGCGCCGAACAGGCTCGCCACCGCGCCATTGGGCCAGGTCAGCTTGCGCAGCGCAGGTGCATAGGCCGGCCGGTTCCACCAAGGCGCGATCGCCAGCAGGCCCGACGCCCCTTCCACCATCACGCTGCGCGCCTCGCCCAGCGTCGCCCCGACCAGCGCGATCCGAGCCTGCGGATCGGCCTCGGCAATCCCCCGCACCCATTCCGCCCCAGCGCGCGTCTTGCCGAACCCGCGCCCCGCCATCATCAGCCAGACGCGCCAGTCGCCCGGCGGCGCCAATTGCGCCGGCCGCGCCAGATACAGCCATTCCCGCTCCAGCCGCTCCGCCGACGCCCCGTCCAGCCGCTTCAATATCGCCGCCCTGGCGCGCCGATCGTCACCGGCCAGAAAAACCTGATCCGAAACCTCCATCGCGCTCCCCCAAAATCCCGGCCCCTATTCGCGCAGAGTCGCAGAGACAAAAAAAGGCCACCCGAAGGCGGCCTGAAAAATCTCTTCTCACATCTTCGCAAGACAGCGCCGTTCGCTCGACAGCGCCAAATTCTCCGCGCCCTCTGCACCTCTGCGCGCAAAAATCTCCGTGACTGCGCGCGACCCTCTCTACTTCCGCGGCGCCATCCCGCCGAATGTCACCAGGCTCTCCGCCCCATCCTTGGCCACCGCCGCCACGCCGATGAAATGATCGTCCACGACGATATCCTTCAACACCGTCTCGGTCGCCCCCGTCACGACGCGGCTGTCCGTCCAATCCTGCGCATCGGCCCGCCGCCAATAGAGCTTATAGCCCGCCGCACCCGGCACCGCGTCCCAGAACACCCGCGTATCCATCGACAACGCCCCGTCCAGCGACACGCTCGCGGGCGCCGCCGGCGCATCTGCCAACTGCCGCAGCGCCGTGACGTTCAAAGCCGTCACCTTCGCCAGATAGGGAAAATCCATCCCCGCGACGGTATCGCCATAGTCGCGGCCATCTTCGGTCCGCAGGTCCTGATGCTGCCGGTCGTAATTTTCGATCCCCACCGAAAAGCGCACCGCGGGAAAGCCCAGGTCCAGAAAGGGCGAATGATCCCCGCCCCGCCCGAAGCGATCGAAGCGCCGCACAGCGAACACATCCAGCCCGATCTGCGGATTAGCCTCCGCAATCCCGTCGATCTTTTTCGCCAGCGCCCGCGACGGCCCATCATCCTCGCCGCCGATCGCCCGCCGCGTCGCACTCGCCTTGGCGTCGTCGCCCGCGCGCATCCCTTCGGAAAACACCCGCACCCGATCGGCCACGACATGCCCGTTCTGGCCCACTATATTGCCGACAATATCGTTGTTCAGCATCGCCCGCACCTGCCAGCCGCGCGCCTTGGCCGTCGCCGCCAGCAACTTGCCGCCCCACAGCCCCTGCTCCTCGCCCGACAACAAAGCATAGACGATCGTCCCGTCGAACTTTTCGCCCGCCAGCACCCGCGCCGCCTCGATCACCAGCGCCGTGCCCGATGCATTGTCGTTCGCGCCCGGCGCATCGCTGTTCACATTCATCACGTCGGTCACCCGGCTGTCGATATGCCCGGCGACGATCACGACCTGATTTGGATCACCGGTCCCCTTCTGGATCGCCAGCACGTCGACCACCTCGACCCCATCGGGCGCGCGCGGCCCGGTAAAGCGATCCGCGATCGTCTCCACCGTCAGACAGCCGCCACAGCCCTTGGCGATCTTCGCAAATTCCGCCGCGCCCCACCGCCGCGCCGCGCCAATGCCGCGCTTCGGATCAGTCGCCGACGACAGGGTATGCCGCGTGCCAAAGCTGACCAGCTTTTCGACCGTCGCCTTCATTCGCGCCGGATCTGGCGCCCGGCTCGCCGGGTCGGTCTGGGCGGATGCCAGCATGGGAAGCAGAGCGACGGCGGCGGTCATGAGGATCATCTTTGTCATGCCCCCTGGTCTACCGCCTGTTGCACATCTGTAAAGCGTCCCGCGAAATTCTCGCACCCGCACAATAACACCCTTATAGATCAAATATTTACCCCCTTGACGATAGAACCCGCCCGATTGCACCAGTGCATCCTCAGTTCGGGGGCGAACTGAGTCTTTATACGTGGGGGTTTTATACATATGAAGTTCGTCGCCAGCGCCCTTGTGGGCGTGATCGCCTGCGCCTGCGCGCCATCCGTCCTTGCCCAGGTCATAACCACGCCTGCCGCGCCGGTCGCCACCATCGTTGCTTCGCCCGGCGGCAACATCCTGCGCGCCGGTATACAAATCCCGCTCAAAATGTCCGAAGCGCTGACGACCGAGGGCAAGAATCTGCGCATCGGCCAGCGCGTCCAACTCGAAGTCGCCGAAACCGTATCGCTGAACGGCCAGACCGTGATCCCGGCCGGCAGTCCGGTCACCGGCGAAATCACCGACGTCCGCAACAAGGGCATGTGGGGCAAGTCCGGCCGCATCACCGGCCGTATCCTCTACGTCCGCGCCAATGGCAATCAGATCCGCCTGACCGGCAGCTTCGATGACAAGGGCACCACCGGCACCGCCGGCGTCGTCGCCGCCATCGCCTTCGTGCCGATCGCGGGCTTCATCACCACCGGCACCAGCGCCCGCATCCCGCTCGGCGCGCCCGTCACCGCCTTCCTCGACGAAGATGTCAGCGTCGCCTTCGCCGCCGCCGCGCCTGCACCGGTCGCAGCGCCCGCCGCGGTTCCCGTCGCCACGCCCGCCATCGCCGCGGCTGCAACCACGCCCGTCGCGACCAGGACATCGCTGGTCGACCCGTCGCTAGAGATCAAGGCGAACTAACAAAAAAACCCTCTCCCTGCCTAGTCGAAGCCGGGCGAGGGGGAAGCGCCCCATCGGATCGCCCTAACCCCAATCCGCAACCTCAATGTGTCCGGCTCGTCACCTTCGCCGTGCCGTCGCTCAATATCTGGATCAGATGCGCGCTGCCATTGTCGCATTGCGCCTTCCATCCGCGCACGCCAGGGCTGATCTCGGCCCGGTCCGATCCGGTCACGCTGGGACACGCCGCCCCGCTGGCACGGATCGCTTTCTCGAACACGCCATTGCGCAATCCCTCGTCCAGCTTCGACACCGCCGCCGTCGCCCCGGTTTCCGGTTCCTGGCGGTTGTCAGCCATCACCGGATCGCCGCCGTTATCGCCGCAAGCCGCCAGCGCCACGACCAGCCCCAGAACCATCAACCGCCGCATCGCCATTCCCTTCATCGCTCCGATCATGCGCCATCCTGTGCGCCCGCGCGCCCGGCAAAGCAATCCATGCAAAAAGGCTCCCCCTGCATGCAGGAAGAGCCTCTTTGTCATTCCACCGAATGGGGCCGATCACTCTTCCCCATTATCCTTCACGCCCACGGTCGGAACCTCGATCTCTTCCTTCTTGGTGCCGACCACGACGGCCTTGGAATCGACATCGACCTTGGGCAGGTCGCCACCCTTGACGCTCACTTCAGGCATGTCGCCGCCGCTCACATCGGCCTTCCAGAAACCGGTGGCGAACAGCACGCCGACCAGGGCCAGCGCTACGATCAGGATGATCGCGATCGTGCGACCAGCGCCGCTTTTCTTCACGACGACGCGATCGCCATAGGGGTCGTTCCGCACTTCAACCATGTTGCTCTCCTGCACATTTTCTGCGCCATCGAACGGGCCTGGAAACGCTTTGTTCCGGTTGAGAAACACTCGCAACAGGATAACCAGCCAAAATTCGACCCATGGTCAAAGACTTGTGTCCGCGGTCAAAAAGGTCGGAGCCCGACGGTGGGGACGGTTAGGCCGGGCTCCATCTTCCATAACGGCCCCGTCCGCATCCCATTGATTAGACGTTAGTCGAACGCGGACCTCTTTCGGCTCGCGCCCCCATCATGTCTCCACCGCCACCCGCCTTCGCCCGATCGCGCCCAACACATCCTCCACCCGCGCGATCGCGTCCGGGCTGTCGGGCCGCCCGGACGCGCCCTGCCCGGCCTCGGCCCGCCGCCTGTCCACCCGGTCGCGGTGCAGCGTCAACAGCCGCAGCGCCACCGTCAGGTTGCGCGTCCGCTTGACCTTGCGTCCTTTCACCGCGCCCTCGCCATCCAGCGTCAATTCCTCGACCTCGCTGCCGAACAGCACCTCGCGCATCAGCAGCGCCTCGATCTCGGCATAGCCCACGTCCAGCGCCTCGTCCCATGCGCGGGCGAACCCCGCGTCGCTCTGCCGCCGGCGATAGGCGCTCGCCCGGCACATGCCCGCTTCCCGCGCCGCCTCGCTGGCATTGCATGTCTCGGCCAGCGTCTCCAGAAACCGCCGCTCCTTGACCCTGGTCCAGCCGTCCTTGCGCGCTTTGCCCTTCTGCGCCCGCGCCGTCCCGCACACGCCCATTCGCTGCCGCCGCGCCACCAGCCCCGTCCGCTGCACCGCCCGCGCGCCCGTCTTTGCGCCGTTCTCCGCCGCCATGCCCGCTCCCCCCGTCGCCATGCCCCGCCACGCAAAAGGGGCAGATCCTTTCGGACCAGCCCCTTCCTTCTCGCCGCCCTGGCGACTCACATTTTTCCACTGTGCCAATCTCTGCCAGATCAGCGTGACGATGTCAAGAATAATGTTCCATATAGGTTATTTCTGTATCATCGCCTGAACCGTCGCCGCTTCCAGCGCCATCGCATCAGCCACGCTCGGCCGCGCCTTGACCCGCTCCAGCCAGGCCGCAACCTTGGGCCAGCGATCCGCCGTCAGCCCGTCAGAACAATAGCCGACATTGATGATCGGGCACGCCGCCGCCAGGTCCGCCAGGGTGAAGCGATCCTCCACCAGCCAGCCACTTTGCGGCAGCACATCCTCCAGATAATCATAGATGCCCGGCATCTCATCGGTCTCGGCCACATCCGCAGCGCCCAGGTCCGGTTCGCGCTTCAGTGCCCTGGCGACCACACGGTTGAAGAAGATCTTCTGCCCGATCGGCTGCACCACCGTATCGCCGAACTCTTCATACCATATGGTCCGCGCCCGCGCTTTCGGTTCCGCCGGGATCATCTCCTGGCCGGGGCGCAAAGCATCCATATAGGTGATGATCGCGGTCGAATCGCACAGCAGGAAATCGCCATCCTCCAGCGCCGGAATCTTGCCGAAGGGCGACCCCTTCATATAGCCTTCGGCACCCCGGCCGAACCCGGCCGTCTGCACCTCGATCGCGATACCCTTCTCCGCGGCGAACACGATCACCTTGCGCACAAAGGGCGACGGCCGCGCGCCATGAATGATCATATCGTCTCTCCTCCTGTCATCGGGTCGGTCGCGGCGATCATGCCAATTCAGTATCGAATTGCAACTTTTTCTTGCGCCGCCTGCGCCAGGAACGGCGCGATCACGCCCATTACCCGCGCCACCGTCTCCGCCTTCTCGCCCACCGGCGCGACATAGTCGATCACATCTCGCGCCGCATCCTGCCCGGCCCCCAACGCAATCGCCCAGGCGCTCAAATAATGCGCCGCCATGCACCCGCCCGCGGTCGCCACCGGCCCATGCGCCACGAACGGCGCATCGATCACCCGCACCCCCGCTTCGATCGCCCAGGGCTTGCTCGTGCTGTCGGTGCAGGCGGGCAGCTCGCCGATCAGCCCCATCTTCGCCAGGATCAGCGCGCCCGAACATTGCGCGCCGATGATCTGCCGGCCCGGCTCCAGCGCGATTCGCGCCATCAGTTTTGTATCCGAAACGACAACGCGGGTCCGCACGCCGCTGCCAACCAACACGACATCGGCTTCAGCCGCAAATTCCAGCGGTTGCTGCACATCGACCCGCACGCCGTTCATCGACGTGACGGACTCGCCCGGCCCGCAGATGACCGCGCGCCAGCCCGGCACCCGGTTCAGCAGCGCCAACGCCACGAAACTGTCCAGTTCGTTGAACCCGTCGAACGTCAAAACCGCAGCCCGCATCGCCTCGCTCCTTCGCCTGCTCCTCTAAAGGATCGGCAGCGGACCCGCGCGATCCGCTCGCGCGCAATTGGCACCGTTCAGAATTGCGGCCCGGCGACCCCCGGCGCGAGAGGCTTGGGCTGAGGTATCGAGCCAGACCCGGCGTCATATCCAGGCCCAGGCTCGGCCCCGGCGCTGTTCCCCGGCCCCGCCCCGCCCGGCACCATGGTCCGCGTATAGTCGATCCGTATCCGCACCCAGCTGCCCACCATCGCCTTGCCATTGACCCGCGGCGGCCGCACCAGGAACTGCCAGGCCGCCAGCCGCACCGCCTTGGCAAAGCCCGACCCCAGCGGCGCCTCGCCCAGCGTCTGACAATTTTCGACATGATAATGGTCGATCGTCTTGCACGCCACCAGGCCATAGCCCCGCGCGGGCGCATTATTGGGCAGGTAGGACGACAATTCCGCATGGGTCGGCCGCCGATACCATTCCGCCTCGAACAACTGCACCCCGCCCGGCCCCTCGCCCGGCCCGGCCACCGCCGCGCTGTCGCCCTTGCCCTGTCCCGCGCCCTGCGCACCCTTGGGCAGGTTGCCGATATCGGCCGACGCCATCTGCTCGCGGCTGAGCGTCAGGAAGGGGAAGGGCGATGGCGGCTGCTCCGCGGGCTTCTCGACCGGGATCGGCGGGCGCACCACCGGATCGGCCTGCTTCTGCGGCGCGGCATTGTTCTCTTCGCGCTTTTCCGCTTTCTCGGTCTTGGCCTGTTGCTGCTCGGTCTGCTTCCCCGTCTCCACGTCGAACGTCACCGGCAACCGGTCGTCCTGCTTGGGCGGCTCCATGTTCGGCGACAAAGTGAACAGCGCCAACAGCATCAACAGGTTCAGCACCAGCGCGAACGCCATGCCGCCTGCGCGCTGCCGCACCTTGTCCCACGGAATCGCGGAAACCCGGAAAATATTATGCAATGTCAAACGCGCCGACCAAAAGGACTCTATGGGATAAGTCCATGCCCAGACGACGCCGGACAATCAACCCCGTCGGTCGAACGGCCGCAGGCCCTTACCCCATAATCAGCACACATCCTCTTCGCGCACCACCGGCCGGCTTTCCCGCGTCGCCCGCATCCTGCTCGCCTTGTCGTCCTCATCGCTGGTCAGCACGACATGATCGTCATGCACTTCCAGCAGCACCCCGGCGAACGGAAAACCGTCCAGGCTGCCCGTCACCCGGTAACTGACCGGATCGCCGACCTTGAAGGTCGCCGGATCGGTGTTGAAGGTGAAGGGACAACCGCCCTCGCCCATGCCCTGCATATCATCTCTCCTTTGCCGCCATATTATCCGCCCGTTCCGCCCGATCAAGCGGCGCGATGCCCCCTGCACAAGCCATCGCCACCTCGCTAAAGCATCCGCCATGGACATCCGCCTCGCCACCCCCGCCGACCTGCCCCTGCTCCATCGCGTGATCGAGCGCGCCTATCGCGGCGACTCCGCCCGCGCCGGCTGGACCTTCGAATCCGACCTGCTCACCGGCCCGCGCACCAGCCTCGATACACTCGCCAATATCCTCGCCAGCCCTGCCGAACGGCTGGTGGTCGCGCTGGATGCCGGGGAAATGCCGATCGGCTGCGTCCAGATCACGGACCGGGGCGGCGGCATCGCCTATCTCGGCCTGCTCTGCATCGATCCCGCGCGCCAGGCCGGCGGCCTTGGCCGTCGCCTCATCGCCGCGGCGGAGGATCATGCCGCCCGCCTCTTCGCCACCAGCCTCATGGAAATGACCGTGATCGACAGTCGCGCCGAACTGATCGCCTGGTATCAGCGCCGCGGCTACGCCTTGACCGGCGAGGTGCGCCCCTTCCCGATCCCGCTCGATCCCCCGCTGGCGATGGTGGTGCTGGCAAAAGCGCTGGCGACCCGAAACGATCTCGGCTAGGTCGCGGCCCATGCTCACGCGGCTCTACCAATGGACCCTGGCCAAGGCGGCGCACCGCCATGCCGAACGCTGGCTTTTCGCCATCAGTTTCATGGAATCGAGCTTCTTCCCGATCCCGCCCCATCCGCTGCTCGGCCTCATGTGCCTTGCCCGGCCGGAACGCGCGCTCCGCTTCGGCTTCATCTGCACCCTGGCCTCGGTGCTGGGCGGCATGCTGGGCTACGCCATCGGCCATTTCCTCTATGAAGCCCTCGGCCAGCAAATCCTGACCGCGCTGGGTCTCGCCGCCAAATTCCCGGTCGCGGCCTGTTATCTGCGCGATTACGGGGCGGAAATCATCCTCATCAAGGGCGCGACGCCCATCCCGTTCAAACTCATCACCATCACGGCGGGCTTTGTCGGCCTGTCGCTCTTCACTTTCCTGTGGGCCAGCATCGTCAGCCGCGCCTTTCAGTTCATGCTGGTGGGCTTTCTGTTCTGGAAATTCGGACGGCCCATCAAGGCGTTCATCGAAAAATATCTCGCCTGGCTTTCCGCCCTCTTCCTGATTCTGATCGTCGGCGGCTTCATCGCCGCATCGATGCTGACCGGCGGCGTGAAGAAGGATGACAAGTGCAGCCACGCCACCATGGCGACCCTGAATGTGACTGGCGGCCGATAACGCCGATGCGCCCGCTGCTCGCCATGGTCGCCGCCCGGCCGAAACTGGCCGCGCTTCTCGCCGGTGTCGCCTCGGCCACCGGCTTCGCGCCGCTTAACCTCTGGCCCGTCACCCTCGCCTGCCTCGCCGCGCTGATCGTCCTGATCGAACGCTCGCCCGACCGCCGCGCCGCCTTCACCCGCGGCTGGCTGTTCGGCGTCGGCCATTTCACCCTGGGCCTCAACTGGATCGCCCACGCCTTCACCTTCCAGGCAACCATGCCCCACTGGTTCGGCTACGGCGCGGTGATCCTGCTTTCGCTCTACCTTGCTGTCTTCCCCGGCTGCGCGACGCTGGGGGCATGGTGGCTGAACAACAAACTCCCCTCCCGTTTACGGGAGGGGCAGCGAGACTTGGCGGCTCTGCCGCCTAGTCGCAGCGGGGTGGGCACAAGCGCGACGTTCATCCTCCTCTTCGCCGCCACCTGGCTCGCCACCGAATATCTGCGCGCGACCCTCTTCACCGGCTTCGCCTGGAACCCGCTGGGGGCGGTCCTCCTCCCCACGGGACTTGGCATAGCCGCGACCCTGATCGGCACCTACGGCCTCGGCGCGCTCACCATCCTGGCCGCCGCCGCCATCCTCATCATCGCGCGCCGCCAATACCGCCCCGCCGCGATCCTTGCCGCCCC
>JAVBXL010000001.1 GCA_030824575.1 bacterium
ACGCCGTTTTCCAGATGACACCCCTCCTCGTCGCCCGACCGGTTGATCGGCAACAGGACGTCGCGACAGAAGCGCGCCGCCTCCTCGAGGATCGCATCGGTGAGATCCGGTGTGAACTCCGACAGCGCGGGAATATCCCCGAAGCCGTCATCGGCATGGAGTTCGTTGAGCACGAAGCGCATGTCGCGCAACGGGGCGTCATAGACTTGCATATTTATATCTCCTGACCGGTCGGCCATCCGGCCGCCGGCCGCCAATCAGTTACGCAGCGGCTTGCCGGTGACGAGCATCTGCTCGACGCGCGCCTGGGTCCGCGGGTCGCGCACCAGTTGCATGAAGGCCTTGCGCTCGAGCGCCAGCAGATCCTCTTCGGTCACGATGTCGATGAGATCCTTCTCGCCGCCCGTCAGGACGTCGGCGAGCGCGCCGGATACGACACCATCGTAAGATGTGGCGAGGCCACGGGCCTGGAAGCCTTCGACAGCCATCGAAAGAGCGGACTTGCCTCCCGCGCCAGGCAAGCGGAATTCCGGAGCCACAGGCGGTTTGTAACCGTCGGCCAGTTCCAGTGCCTTCGCCTTGGCGTCCGCCAGCAGACGGTCCCGGTTCATCGTAATGCCGTCCGAGGGACGCAGGAAGCCATGCTCCTTCGCCTCGGCGGCCGACTTTGCCACAGTGGCTGTCGATACCGTCTCGAAGACCTTGGCTACGGCCGGCATCGGCCCCTTGGGCATGCCGGGACTGGAGCGCCAGCGATCGATCATTTCACCGCATCCGCCCCAGCCAGGGATCAGACCCACGCCGCACTCGACCAGACCCACATAGCTTTCGGCATGGGCCTGCACGGCATCACTGTTGAGCAGGATCTCGCAACCGCCGCCCAATGCCATGCCGGCCGGAGCGCTCACGACCGGGAACAGCGCATATTTGAGCGCCTTGTAGGCCTGTTGCCCGCCCGCGACGAGCTTTTCGATCTCGCCCCATGCCGCGATGTTCAGTGCGAACAGAGCAAGACCGAGATTGGCGCCGGCGGAGAAATTGCTGCCCTCATTATAGACGACGAGCGCCTTGAACTTGTCCTGCACGACCGGGATCGCCTGACCGATCAGCTTCATCACATCGCCGTCGAGCGCGTTCATCTTGCCGGTGAACTCAAGGCAGGCAACGCCGTCGCCGACATCCCAGAGTGCCGCCGAACCATTTTTGAGGATCGGCTGGCTATGGAGCTTGATGTCTTCCAGCAGCAGCACGCCCTCGGGCCGCACGACATCATGATAGTCGCCGGCGGCATCGAGATATTGCCGACGGCCGTCCTGCACCCGGTAGAAAGGCCGATCTCCGGCTACCTTGAGGATCGCGGGAACATCCCGCCCCTCGGCGGCCAGCCGTTCGGCGAGCTTGCCCGGCCCTAGGCGATCGATCAGTTCGAACGGCCCGAACTTCCAGTTGTAGCCGAGCTTCATCGCGTCATCGATGCCGACGATGTTGTCCGCAGCTTCACCGACCAGACTCGCGGCATAGGAAAGAACCTTGCCGAGAATTTCCCAGGCATAGGCGCCGACCTTGCCGGGCGCAGCAACCAATGCTGCCAGGTCCTTCTCGGCCCGGCCCGGCAAGGAAGCCGGCTTCACCGATACGCGATATTCGCCGGTCGCGAGATCGAGCGCTTTCTTGGTCTTCGTCGCCTTGTCGAACGCGTAGAAACCGCCCTTGCCCTTCCGCCCGGTAAAGCCTTCCGCGATCATCCTGTCGACGAGCGGCATCGGCCTCACCGTGTCGAAATAGGCGTCACCTGCCGGCAGCGTCGAGGACAGGCTCTTCGTGAGCAGCGGCATGAGGTCGACGCCAACGAGATCGACAAGGCCGAAAATGCCGGTCTTGGGCACGCCCATCGGCTTTCCGCCGATCTGGTCGGCTTCCTCCACCGTCAGCCCCTGGTCCATCGCGGCATTGATCGCGACGGCCAGCCAGTAGGTACCGATGCGATTGGCGATGAAGCCCGGCGTGTCCCGCGCCGGCACGATGCGCTTGCCGAGCTTTCGATCGACGAAATCCGAGACGCGCCTCGCCACAGCCGTATCGGTGTCGGGGCCGGTCACGATTTCGATGAGCCGCATGTAGCGCGGCGGATTGAAGAAATGGGTGATCAGGAAGTCCTGTTTGAACTGATCGTCCCGCCCCTCGACCAGATGGCCAAGCGGAATCGTCGAGGTATTGGACGATACCGCCGTGCCCGGACGCTTGAGCTGCTCGAGCTTGGCGTAGAGCGCCTGCTTGATGTCGAGCCGTTCGACGATCGCCTCGACGATCCAGTCGCATTCGGCCACCCGCTCGAGATGGTCGTCGATATTGCCCGTTTCAACGAGCTTCGCCGCAGCCTTCGACATGAAGGGCGCCGGATCGGTCTTCAGCATCTTCGCGACCGCACCCTTCGCCACGGCGTTACGATCGCCGCCCTCCTTGGGCACGATATCGAGCAGCAGCACCGGCACGCCGGCATTGGCGACCTGCGCTGCGATGCAGGCGCCCATGACGCCCGCGCCGATCACGCAAACCTTTTTAATCGGATCGCTCATTCGGCCGCCTCCAGGATGGTGGCGATACCCTGGCCGCCGCCAATGCACTGGGTAGCAAGCGCATAGCTACCCCCTTCGCGCTTCAGCAGAGCCGCGGCCTTGCCGACGATCCGCGCGCCGGTAGCCCCCAGAGGGTGGCCGAGCGCGATGGCGCCACCGTCCAGATTGACCTTTGCCTGATCGAGGCCGAGGTCGCTGATGCAGGCTAGGGACTGGCTGGCAAAAGCCTCATTGAGCTCGACAACGTCAAGCTGGTCGGCGGTGAGTCCCGCGCGCTGCAGGGCCTTGCGCGAGGCCTCCACCGGTCCGATCCCCATAATCTCCGGCTGGCAGCCCGAGACAGCGACCGACTTGATGCGGGCAAGGACCGGCAGTCCATGCGCCCGGGCATAATCCTCGCTCGTAACGAGGACCGCGCTTGCACCATCGGTCAGCGGCGAGGACGTGCCTGCCGTCACCGTGCCGTCCTGGCTGAAGGCGGGTTTGAGGCCGGCCAAGGCTTCCGTGGTTGTTTCGGGGCGCGGAGTGCCATCCTTGTCGACCGTTCCCGCCCTGGTCGCGATCGGTACGATTTCGGCATCGAACTTGCCTGCGGCGATGGCCGCGGCTGCCTTGTCCTGGCTGGCAACCGCAAAAGCCTCCTGCTGGGCGCGGGTGATCTGATATTTGGTCGCGACATTCTCCGCCGTGTCGCCCATGCCCATATAGGCGGCGCTCTTCTTCGCGAGCTCGGGGTTCGGCAGCGGATTGAACCCCATCATCGGCACGCGGCTCATCGACTCCACGCCCGCGCAGATGAAGGCCTCGCCGGCGCCAAGCTGAATCTGGCCCGCAGCGATGTGGACCGAGCTCATCGACGATCCGCAGAAGCGATTAACGGTCATGCCGCCGACAGAGAGCGGCAGGTCGGCGAGAAGACCGATAAGGCGCGCGATGTTGAAGCCCTGCTCGCCTTCAGGAAAAGCGCAGCCCAGCACGATATCCTCGATATCTTCGGCCTTCACGCCGGTCTGCTGAATCAGTCCGCGAATGACCTGAGCGGCCAGATCGTCAGGGCGGACGCGCGCCAGCGCGCCCTTGCCTGCCAGGTGAAAGGGGGACCGGGCATAGCCCGCAACAACCACATTACGCATCGATGATAGCCTCTCCAGGGAATCGGACATCTGATTACCTAATGGTGCGTGAAATGACGTTTACGTCAACTAAAATCTTTGGCACTCTTCTCACGCCGTCGAGGGAATCGTCATGCACCGGTTCCCGGGAGGCTTGATATCGGAGGTCTTGGCCGAGGAACGTACGGATGCTCGCCAGTGAAAAACCGCGCACTCTCATCCCGGCGATGATGCTCGCGCCCGTCTTATCGACGGCTGCGCCTCTCCCCAAGCGCCACTGCACCTGTTTTCGAAGGCGCACACATGCGATTTTCTGAGCATCCCCTCCGGCGTCAGATCGTCGGCGAAATGCATCTGCGCCGTTTTCCTGCACTCGAATTGCCCGCCATGGCATTTCAGACGGTTCGCCTGGTCGATGAGAATGACCGGGAGAAGGAATGGCTGATCCTGGAGCAGCGATGTGCCTCTGGACTCGATCGCAACCTGCGCCACCTGGAAACGGAGTGGTCCGCCAACGGGCGGCTGGCCTGGGAAAGGCACAGTGAAGCGGTCACCACGACGCTAACGTCAACCTCGGTCAGCGCGGACGCGCAGTTCTGGTCTGCTCCCAACGTCGGCCCCTTCAGTGATACCTTGCAGTGGATGGAAACGCTGCCGGGCCTGGTCATCCGCGCAACCCACATCGTCGTTGTGGCGAACGATAGCTACGCCGAGCCGGTTGTCGATCGGGCCGACTTCCATCCGGGCCATCTCGTCTCCTGCATCATCGGGGATAGCGTCCGGATCTGGAGCGACTTTCGCATTCACGCCGGCGGCTACGGGCGCCTGGTCGTTGCCGCGAACGGGGCGGCTGACGGCGAAGTGTCGCGTTCCATCCAGCGCATTCAGGAACTGGGCAATTATCGCAATCTTTCCTTTCTTGAAGGCACGCACAGATCAATAGCTTGACGGCGTCACACACGAACACGCCCGAACCCTGACGACGGGGCCAGCAGCGCCTGACCCCTCCAATTCGCACACAACCTAATAGGCATTTTGATGACGCATTGAGCTATTGACTTACCTATACGTCATCTAGATGGTTATGGGACGCTGATTTGCCGCATATTGGCTCCAGACGTGAAACAGACGGTCGCCTGAAGGCGCGCGGAGAGGAACAATGTCGATCATTCTGACACTACTGGCTTCGAGCACTGCATTGCCCGCCGACACCGTTGTCGGTCGCTGGCAAACCGAGAGCCGTCATGGCGTCGTGGAAATCACCCGCTGCGGGCAATCGATCTGCGGTGCCTTGATCAGTTCCGACGGGATCAAAGCCAACCCCGAACTACGTGACGAAAAGAACAAGACCGCTGCGTTGCGCGGTCGTCCGCTTCGTGGATTGCAGATTCTGCAGGGTTTTACGTGGAAGTCGGGCAGTTGGTCGGGTGGTTCCATCTACAACGCTGAGGATGGCGGTACATACAGCGCGACGGTCACGTTAGCCGATCGGGATCATTTGCGCCTCAAGGGCTGCATCGTCTGGCCCCTGTGCAAGACGCAGACATGGACGCGCCTCCGATAAGCACGAGGAATTTGACAATCACGAAAGGGGAGATGGGCGTGGCAGGCAAAAATTGGAAAGTTGGGATCGCAACATCGGCCGTGGCGGCTGGATTGCTCGCGCCGCAAGCCGCGAGCGCGCAGGCCTTTTACCTTCAGGAACAATCGTCCAGAGGTGCCGGACGAGCCTTTTCGGGCGAGGTCGCCGACCAGGGCGTACAGTCCCTCTGGTGGAATCCGGCTGCGATCGCAGGCATGGAAGGAGTCGATGCCCACCAGGCCGTAAGCGTAATCCTTCCCAAAGGGTCGGTTGACAATGTCAACACGCTCATTGTCCGTCCCGGGCAGTCGGCTGCGGCTGTAGGCGGGAGCCAACGCTCTCGTGATCCGATCAATAATGGCGTACTACCCTCCGGCGCGATAGCCGTCGGCCTGACATCACGGCTCGCTTTGGGGCTGACCGTCGCCTCCCCTTATAGCTTCACAACCAATTATGATGCCGACAGCTGGGCACGGTATAGCGCCGACAAGACCAAGCTGCGAACATACGACATCCAGCCATCGATCGCCTACCTCGTTACGCCAAATCTCAGCATCGGCGCCGCGCTTAATATCGAATATGCCGACGCATCATTGTCCAACTATCTGCCGAACCTATCGCCTCTTCTCGCCGACGGCCACCAGGAGCTGAAAGGCAATGGTTGGGATCTTGGCTGGTCGGCCGGGCTGCAATATCGCGCCGGCCCCATGCAACTGGGCGCCAGCTACAAGTCGAGCGTGAAGCATAATCTCGACGGTTCGGTGACGACGACCGGTCTTCTTGGTCCGCTCGCCGGGCAAAACAGCGTAGTGAATGCAAACGCCACGTTCGAGACCCCCTGGCAGGCGATCTTCGGAGCGCGCGTGGCGGTGTCGCCCAAGGTCACCCTCAACGGTCAGGTGACCCGCATGGGTTGGTCGAAATTCGACGCTATCCGGCTCGGCGCGCCGCTCAACGTTTCAATCCCGGAAAATTACCGGGACACTTGGAGCTTCGCAGGCGGCATCGATTACGCGGTCACACCAGCCTGGACCGTTCGTGCCGGCGTTCAACACGCCCAGACCCCGACGCGCAACGGCAATCGGGACGCTCGAGTGCCTGACAGCAACCGTTGGAATTTCGCTGCCGGCACAAGCTATGCCGTGTCTTCCCGGTTCACGCTCGATGCGGGCGCAGCGTATATTACGTTCAAGGATACGACTATTGATCGCACGACAGCGGCCTATGCCGGCACGGCCGTGCAGACGCCGATCCTGATGGACGGCAAGCTCGAGGACGCGCACGCCGTCGTGCTGTCGCTCGGCGGACGTTTCCACTTCTGATGCTGGAGATCGCCATGCCCCAGCCCGCCATCAGCGCCTTCCCGTCGATACCGGAACCGGCAATTCCGCCACGGCTCCTGACCGACCTCCTCGACAATGCGTTGAACCTTTATCCCGAACGCGTCGCCATCGACTTTCTCGGGCGAACCTGGACTTATGCGCAGGTGGGGCAACTCGTTCGCCGTGCAGCACGTGGATTGCAGGATCAGGGGCTGCGCAAGGGCGATCGGTTCGGCCTGTGCCTGCCGAACTGCCCCTATTTCGCGATATTGTACTTCGCGGCGCTGCGCGTGGGTGCGATCGTGGTCAACTTCAACCCGCTCTACACGGAGCGCGAACTGGAGCATCAGATCCGGGACTCGGGAACGCGCATGATGGCGGTACCGGACGTCCGGATAATCCACGAGAAAGTGCAAGCCGTCGCGCCACGTGCCGGGCTGGACAAGATCGTGTTGTGCGGCATGAGGGATATGCTGCCCTGGCTGCAAGGCCTGGGCTTTGCGCTATTCAAGCGAAAAGACCACGCGCGGATACTCGACGAAGGCCTTCATGTCCGGCTCAAGGCGCTTCTCGCCCATGATGCCGAACCTGACGCGGTAGAACGTCACCCTGATGATGTCGCGGTCCTTCAATATACCGGAGGCACAACCGGCGTGCCCAAGGGCGCAATGCTGACCCACGCCAACCTCACGGCGAACAGCGCCCAGATGGTGGTGCATGTGGGAGGACTTCGCCCGCAGCAGGAGAGAACTCTCGGCGTCCTGCCCATGTTTCACGTCTTCGCACTCACGACGGTGCTCAACTTCTCAGTCGAAATCGGCGCCGAAATCGTCCTGCTGCCACGGTTTGAGATGAAGCAGGTTCTCAACACGATGAAGCGCAAGCCGCCGACACAGTTCTTCGGCGTGCCTACGATCTATGTTGCCCTGAACGCGCTTCCGGACGACGAGATACCCGATCTCTCGGCCGTGCGCGCCTGTATATCCGGCGGCGCACCGCTCCCGCTCGAGGTACGCGAGGAGTTCGAGGCACGCACGCGTGCCAGGGTCGTGGAAGGATATGGGCTCTCCGAAACCGCCCCGATCATCGCCTGCAACCCGTTGTTTGGGACGGTGAAGGACAATAGCTGCGGCCCAAGTTTCCCCGGCACCATCATCGAGATCCGAGATCCGGAGAATCCCTCGCGGGTTCTTCCCCAGGGAGAACGCGGAGAAGTGTGCGCCCGCGGCCCTCAGGTGATGAAGGGCTATTGGCAGCGCCCTGCAGAAACCAGTGCTGTCTTCGTCGATGGCGCGCTACGAACCGGCGATATCGGCTATTTTGATGAGGATGGCTATCTCTTCCTCGTCGACCGCATCAAGGACATCATCTTCTGTGGCGGATATAATGTATATCCCCGGATCATCGAGGATGCGGCCTACCAGCACCCGGCGGTAAAGGAGGCGATCGCAATCGCGATTCCTGACGCCTACAGAGGTCAATCTCCCAAGTTGTTCATCGCGCTGCACGAGGGATCGAACCTGACCGTCGATGAACTCAAGGTCTTTTTGCAGGATCGCCTCAGCAAGATCGAGATGCCCAAGGCCTTCGCATTCCGGGACAGCCTGCCCAAGACGTTGATCGGCAAACTTTCGAAGAAGGATTTGATCGAGGAGGAGAACAAAAAGCTCGCCTGAGCCTCTATCCCCTGTCAAGCTACGAGGCTTATGCGCTTGAGTGGTAGGGTAGCCGTGATTGGAGGACAGGGAGTGGATGGCATGGGGAACTCGCTCCACCTCGCCGAGGACGATGAAACGCTTAAGGACGCGGATCGCGACAACCCCACGCACAAGGGGAGAACCCGCGCAAAGGATGCGGATTTACAAGTGTACGGCATCCAGGATGTCGCTCAGGAACTCGGACTGACACTTCGCACGCTACGCTTCTACGAAAAGGAGGGGCTTATCGCCCCTCAACGGGTAGGCAGTACCCGGGCATATTCCAGGCGTGAGATCGGACGCATACAGCTGATTTTGCGCGGCAAACGCCTTGGCTTCTCCATCAAGGAAATCAAGGAGTTTCTCGATCTCTACGATGCCGATCCCGAGCATAAGGAGCAAATGGAGCGATTGATTGCCCGCATCCGGGAAAGGTTGGTCGACTTGAAGACGCAGCGCTCTGCGCTCGACCTGACAATCGACGAGCTTACAACCATCGAAGTGGAAGCGATGGCAAAGTTGCAGCGATAATTTGGTCATCCCATTCTCTAACCGAGCGGTAACGCTTGATCGCGGCGCCCCCGATCCAATTAAGCCGTCAAGCGACGAGCGCCGCGCCGATCGCTAAGGCCGCCCCAGAACCGCGCCATGATCATCCAGGCGATGCCCGACGCGGTCATCGCCCCGCCGACCTGCCATGGCTCGAGGCCAAGCACGCGCGCGATGGGGCCCGCGAGCGCCACGAACGACATCATCGCCATCGAGCAGACGAAGGTCTCGAACATCAGTGGCTTCATGCTGAAAGCGCCTGATGCTTCCTCCCCCACTTGTTCGTCGCCTGTCGCTGTCGCAGCTTCGGTCATGCTGCTTCGTCCCGTGATGCGACCGGCGAACGGCCACCATTCCGGAGCAGCGCCGTCGAGACGGCATAGACAACGAGCCAGCCGAGGTTGAACGCGGCGCCGTCAAGCCAGGTGTGCGCCGGCTCGGGCAGGATGCGCGCGATCAGCATGCCGATCGCGACCAGCGAGACGGGATTGGCCAGCGCTGCGAACCAGCGTGGCCAGGCGGTGCGGCCCAGCGCGATGACGATCCCGAGGAGCAGCAGCGCCAGGCCCAGCGTCACGATCGGCATCAACCAGGCGATGAGCAGGACA
>JAVBXL010000195.1 GCA_030824575.1 bacterium
CAACCATGCTATGCGCGTCGCCATGCAAAGCACCGGTTCCGTCGACGTCGACGGCTTCACATATGAATGGGAATTGCGGCGCGAGCCGCAGTGGAGTGATATCGACGGCTGGAAGGGCATGGCCATCGCGCTGTTGCAGAAGGATATGCAGCGCGGGGCGTTGCTGGAATTTCCCCCGCCCAAGCGCCTGCTCAAGGGGTTGCAGCGCGGCCGGCTACAAATCAACGATGCGATGATCGCGCGGGGCATCCGCGCCGCGTTGGAGGCGGGCTGGGAACCCGGATCGCGTGGCAAGCCGATGGTGTTCACGGTCGACGCCGAAGGCAACTGATCGCCAACCGGCGCTATCTGCCATTGCTTGCGGCTCGGCCTGCATCGTTCGTTATACGAAATGGCGAAGCGAACAGGGAGACAGGCGAATGGACAGGCGCGCATTTCTGGGCCGAGGCATGGGCGGCATGGCGGCGCTGTCGCTGGCGAGCGCGGGCCGCACGGCCAGTCTCGATACCCTGCCGCCGCCGATCCGGGCGACCCCCGATCGCCTGTTTCGCGTCACCGTCTGCCTGCGCCCCTTTCGCGCCGCCGGGCCGCGGATCGAGGTGGAGCGGGTCGGGTCCAAGCGGGTCGTCCATAATTACGGCCATGGCGGCAGCGGCTGGTCGCTGTCCTGGGGATCGGCGCAGGTCGCGGTCGGCATGGCGCTGGCGGACGGGGTGCGCGACGTCGCGGTGATAGGTGCGGGCGCGCTGGGCCTGACCGCCGCGCTGACCGGCCAGCGCGCCGGGGCGGATGTCACCATCTACGCCAAGGAGCAATTCCCCTATGTCCGCTCCGCCCGCGCGACCGGCAGCTGGACGCCTGACAGCCGCATCGCCATGCAAAACGCGGTCGATCCGGGCTTCGGCGACAGGTGGGAAGCGATGGCCCGCGCGGCCTTCACCATGCACCAGAGCTATCTCGGCCTGCCCGGCGACCCGGTCGAATGGACCGACCGCTACATGCTGTCGGACACGCCTTTCGGGGCAGCGGAGCCGAAAGCGCCGACGACCGATCATCCCGACGATTTCCTCCGCCTCGAACAGCGGCTGGCCGACATCACCCCGCGCTCGGTCGAGCTGGCCCCCGGCACCCATCCCTTCCGCCCGACTTATGCCCGGCACGGCAGCGGCCTGACCTTCAACGTCGCCGACCTCTCCCATCAGCTGATGGCCGATTTCCGGCTGGCGGGGGGCAAGGTCGTGCCGATGGAACTGCACGAACCCCAGGACGTCACGAAACTGCGCCAGAAATCGATCATCAACTGCACCGGCTATGGCGCCCGCGCGCTGTGGCGGGACGAGAGCATCGTGCCAGTGCGCGGCCAGATCGCCTGGCTGATCCCGCAGGCGGGCGCGACCTACGGCGTCTATTACGGCACGCTGTCGATGCTCGCCCGGCGCGATGGCATCGTCGTGCAGGAGGTCGGGGTGGACGAATGGTTCGGCTATAATGACGCCAACGAGGAGCCGGATTACCCCGCAGCGCACGCGTCGGTGCGGCAACTCGCGCAATTCTGGGCGGACGGCAAAGGCGCGTAGGGCCACAAGAAATCCCTTCCCGCTTGCGTTCACCTGAGGCACGCGACTCTGGTCAAGGGCAGCGAGACTTGCGCGCGTAGCGCGGTAGTCGCAGCCGGGTGGGTTGTCGCAGCCCCAAGCCCCTCTCTTGCCATTCCACCCTCGCGCCGCCATCACCGCCTCATGACATGGCAATTCTGGATCGACCGCGGCGGCACCTTTACCGATGTGGTGGCGCGCGCGCCGGATGGGCGGCTGCACACCGCCAAATTGCTGTCGAGCGATCCGGAACGCTATGCAGACGCGGCGGTCGAAGCCGTGCGCCGGCTGACTGGCGCGCATGATGGGCCGATCCCGCCCTGTGCCCTGCGCATCGGCACCACCATCGCCACCAATGCGCTGCTGGAGCGCAAGGGCGAGCCGGTGCTGCTGGCGATCACGCGCGGTTTTCGCGACGCGATCCGCATCGGTACGCAGGAACGGCCGGACCTGTTCGCGCGCCGCATCCGCCTGCCCGATCCGCTCCATGCCGATGTGATCGAGATTGACGAGCGGCTGATGGCCGACGGCACGGTGCGCGTGGCGCTGGACGAAGGCGCGGCGCGGGCCGCGTTGCAGGGGGGCTATGACCGGGGGCTGCGCGCTGTCGCGATCGTGCTGATGCATGGCTATCGCTATCCTGCGCACGAAGCGGCGCTGGCGCGGATCGCGGCCGATATCGGTTTCACCCAGATCAGCGCCGGCCATGACGTCGCCCCGCTCATCAAGCTGATCGGGCGCGGCGACACGACGCTGGCCGACGCCTATCTCTCGCCGGTGCTGCGCACCTATGTCGATGGCTTGCGCGATGCGCTGGGGGCAAGCGCCGACATGCTCTTCATGCAGTCGAGCGGTGGCCTAACCGACGGGGCGCTGTTCCGGGGCAAGGATGCGGTGTTGTCCGGCCCGGCCGGCGGCATCGTCGGCCTGGCGCGGACGGCGGAGCAGGCGGGCTTCGCGCAAGTCATCGGCTTCGACATGGGCGGCACATCGACCGATGTGTCGCATTATGCGGGGACATATGAGCGCGACAATGAGGCGCGGGTGGCTGGCGTTCGCCTGCGCGCGCCGATGATGCGCATCCACACCATCGCGGCGGGCGGCGGCTCCATCTGTTCCTTCGTGGACGGCCGTTTTCGCGTTGGCCCGGAAAGCGCGGGCGCGGTGCCCGGCCCGGCCTGCTACCGGCGTGGCGGGCCGCTCACCATCACTGACTGCAATGTGATGCTGGGCAAGATTCAGCCCGATCATTTCCCCAGCCTGTTCGGCCCGAATGGCGACCAGCCGCTCGACGTGGAGGCGGTGGAGGCGCGCTTCGCCACCCTCTGCGCGCAGGTGGAGGCCGAAAGCGGCCGCGCCATGACCCCCCGCGACGCCGCGCAGGGCTTCATCGCCGTCGCCGTCGCCAGCATGGCCAATGCGATCAAGCGCATATCGGTCGCGCGCGGCCATGATGTCGCGCGCTATACGCTGGCCAGCTTCGGCGGGGCGGGCGGGCAACATGCCTGCCTGGTCGCAGACGCGCTGGGCATGGACCGGGTGATGATCCATCCGCTGGGCGGCGTGCTGTCCGCTTATGGCATGGGCTTGGCTGACCGGCGCGCGGTGCGGGAACGCACGATCGCGCTGCCTTTGGGTGACGATGGCCTTGAGGTGCCGATCGCCGATCTGGCCGCCGACGCCCGCGCCGATTTGCCGCAGGCCGACCGGATCGAAACTCTGCTGCGGCTGCGCTATGATGGCACCGACAGCCTGTTCGACGTGCCGCTGGGTGAGGTGAGCGCCATGCGCGCCGATTTCCTGGCCCAGCATCAGGCGCGTTTCGGCTTTGCGGGCAAGGGCCGCATCCTGGTCGACATGGCGCGGGTGGAGGCGATCGCGTCGGCTAACGAAGCGATGGACGGCATCGTGACGATCGCGGCGCAGGCCGCCCCGCCGCTGGCCCATGTCGATTATGCGGGCGAAACCGCGCCCGTCCATGACCGCGCCGGCCTGTCCGCCGATAGCGTCATCGACGGCCCGGCGCTCATCATCGATCCCGTCTCCACCACCGCGGTCGAGCCGGGCTGGCGCGCGCGGCTCGATGGCCATGGCAACCTCATCCTCACCCGCCACATTCCGCGCGACCGGCCGGACGGCGACGACGCGGGCGTGGTAGACCCGGTGCGGCTGGAGGTGATGGGCGGACTGTTCATGGCGATAGCCGAGGAAATGGGCACCGCGCTCCAACATAGCGCCTCCTCGGTCAATATCCGCGAGCGGCTCGATTTCTCCTGCGCACTGTTCGACGTCGCGGGCAATCTGGTCGCCAACGCCCCGCATATGCCGGTGCATCTGGGCAGCATGGGCGACAGCATCCGCACGATCATGCGGCGGCGCGGAGTCGGCGCGGACGGCGCGCCGATCGACGGGCGCGGGATGCAGCCGGGCGACGTCTATGCCCTCAACGCGCCCTATGATGGCGGCACGCACCTGCCCGATGTCACCGTCGTCATGCCGGTCTTCGTGGATGGCGACGCGCCCAGCTTCTACGTCGCGGCGCGCGGCCATCATGCCGATATTGGCGGCATCACCCCCGGATCGATGCCGCCCGGCAGCACCAGCGTCGAGGAGGAAGGCGTCGTGCTCGACAATATCCTGCTGGTCGATCGCGGCGTGTTTCGGGAAGCGGCGATCCGCGATTTGCTGGCATCGGGTCGATGGCCCGCCCGCAACATCGACCAGAATATCGCCGACCTCTCCGCCCAGATCGCCGCCTGCGCCAAGGGGGCGAACGAGCTGCAAAGGATCAGTGATAGTTACGGTATCGAAACGATATCCGCCTATATGGGCCATGTACAGGACCAGGCTGAGGCCGCCGTCCGCCGCCTGATCGATCGCCTGTCCGACGGCTATTTCACCTATGCCATGGATAGCGGTGCAACTGTCCATGTCGCTGTCCATGTCGATCGCGCCGCCCGCGCCGCGACCATCGATTTCGCGGGTTCCTCCGCGCAATTGCCGGGCAATTTCAATGCCCCCGTCTCGGTCGTGCGCGCCGCCGTCCTCTACGTCGTGCGCACCCTGATCGATGAGGCGGTGCCGATGAATGACGGCTGCCTGAAACCCATCACCATCCTCGTCCCCGAAGGATCGATGCTGCGCCCCCGCTATCCCGCCGCCGTGGTCGCGGGCAATGTCGAAACCAGCCAGGTAGTGACCGACGCGCTGTTTGGCGCGCTGGGCGTCATGGCGGGCGCGCAGGGGACGATGAACAATTTCACCTTCGGCAATGATCGCCACCAATATTATGAGACGATCGCGGGCGGATCGGGCGCCGGTCCCGATTTTGACGGTGCCGACGTGGTGCAGACGCACATGACCAATAGCCGCCTGACCGATCCTGAAATCCTCGAAACGCGCTTTCCGGTGCTGCTGGAGGCATTTTCCGTGCGCGCCGGATCGGGCGGGGCGGGGCGTCACCATGGCGGCAATGGCGCGCTGCGCCGGGTGCGCTTTCTGGAGGACATGACGGCCGGTATATTGTCGAACCGCCGGATCGTGCCGCCTTTCGGCCTGGATGGCGGCGCGCCGGGGGACGTTGGGCGTAACCGGGTGGAGCGGGCCGATGGCAGCATCGAGCCGCTCGGCCCCACCGCTACGGCATCGCTGCGCGCGGGGGACGCCTTCGTCATCGAAACGCCGGGCGGCGGCGGTTTCGGAGGGGCCTGATCGCTGCTTGACAAGCGCCCCGCGCAGGTCTGTTCTGTCATAGGGGGAGTGGGGCATGACGCCGGACTCGACGACGCAGATCAGATGGGGGTTGGGGGCCGCTTTGCTCGCCTTGGGCGTGGTCGCGATCCTGGCGCTCGTGCCCGATCCCTTCTTCCGCCAGCGGGTGATCGCCACGACCTTGGACGATGTCGAAGGGGTGTCGCCGGGCGTCCAGGTCTATTTCCGCGGCGCGCCGATCGGGGCGGTGCGGTCTATCGACCTCAACCGCCAAAGCCGCACCTTCGCCGTCGCCATGGGCATCGACCGCAAATGGCAGCCGTCACCCTGTTCCTTCGCCACCGTCGCCTCGGCCAATCCGCTCACCGCGCCGCGGATCGAACTGGTGGCGCTGGAAACCGGCAGCGCCCAATGTTCCGCCGCGCGCCGCGCCTATGGCTGCGATCCGGTGCCGGGCCGGGACGCCGCCGGTGCGTTGCCCGGCTGTCGCCGCCCCGCCGACCTGTTCGAAACCGCCGCGCTCGCGATTGGGGAGGCCGCCAATGTCGCCCGCACCGCCAACGCCATGGCGCAGAAATTGTCGGGCATGTTGCAGGGTGACGGATCGGCGGTCGACATGGCGCAGGTCGCCCGCAACGCCACGCAAACGCTGGCCGCGCTCAACAGCCTGAGCACCCAGCTAGACCGCAGCTTTACGCCGGGCCGGGGCGACATCGCCCTGACCCTGTCGCATGTGCGCCAGGCGACCGGCCGCGCATCCGAAATCGACGTCGCGGCGCTGAACGGTATCTTGCGCGAAACTCGGTCGCTGGTGGCGCAGAATCAGGCCAGCATCGCCGGGTTGCTGGCGGAGGGCAAAAGCAGCGCTGGGGAAGTGCGCGGGATATTGGAGGGCGCGTCGGCCTCCCTGGTGGCGACCAGCGCCAATCTGGAACGCACCAGCAGCAGCTTGGGGGCGCTCAGCGAACGACTGGCGGGCGATCCCACCTATGCGATCCGCGGCCAGCGTTACGCCGATCCGCCACTGCCGGGAGGACAGAAATGAAACCGATCGTCCTGCTCTTGCTCTGCGCGCTGCCCGCCTGCGCCGCGCTCAAGCCGGGTGATGCGCCCGTGACCATGCGCCTCTCGCCGACCTTCGCGCCCGGCAAGCCCATCGCCATTCCCAGCTTCACGGTCGCGGCGGTGCAGGCGCGCGGCCTGTCGGGGGGCATGCGCTACGCCTATGTCGATGCCACAGCGCCCGGCGAAATCCATCAGGCCGCCACCTATTTCTGGGAAGAGCCGCCCGCCGACAGCCTGACCCGTGCGCTGGTCGCCGGGCTCCGCACCCGTTTTGCGACCGTCACCGGCCCGTCGCTGGCGCTCGCCGCCGATCGGCGCGTGGTGGCGACGCTCGACCGGTTCGAGGAACTGAGCGCAGCAAGTGGCGCGCAGGCGGTCGTCGCCTTCGACGTGACGCAGGTCGCTCAAGGTAAGGCGATCTGGGCCGGCCGCTATTGCGCGACCCGGCCGATCGCGTCGGCCGCCGGCACCGTCCGCGCCGCCGCCTTCCAGGGCGCGATCGAGCAGGCGGTCGCCACCTTCGTTCAGGATGTGGCGTCGGGGACCGTGACCGCCGCATCCTGCTGAATCAGGCGACCACGGTCCAGCCGGTAGACCCGCTCGCACAGCCGCCCGGCGAGCGCGCGATCCTGCGTCAGCAGCAGCAGCGCCCGGCCCTGCGGCACGATCCGCCGCCGCACCTGCGTCTCCAGCATGTCGGCACGCGCAAAGGCGCCCTCAAACGGTTCGTCCAGCACCAGCAACTCAGGATCGCGGACGAAGGCGCGGGCCAGTTCCGCGCGCCGCCGCTCGCCGATCGACAGCGCGTCGGCGCGGGTCGCCGCCGCCTGCTCCAACCCATAGTCCAGCAGCAACCGGTCGATCCGTCGCCCCGCACGCCGGTCGCTGGTGCCGATCGCGAGGCGCATATTCTCCTCGACGCTGAGGTCGCCCAGCAATGACCCGCCCTGCATCCCCACGCCGCAGCGGGCGCGCAGCAGGCGACGGGTGTCCGGCGCAGCCTCGTCCAGGCCCACGCCCATCAGGCGCACCGTGCCGCTGCCGGGACGGACTAGCCCGATCGCCAGCCGCAGCAGCCAGCTTTTGCCCGCGCCGCTATCCGCCAGGATCGCCACTCGCTCGCTCGGCCCGACCTCCAAGTCCACCTGATCCAAAAGCCGCGTGCCGCCCAGCACCAGGCTCACCCCCTCGAACGCCAGCAGCGCGCTCACAGCAACGCCGTCCACAGCGCCGCCGCGCTGAAGATCCCCAGCAATCCGGCGGTGAAGGCTGTGGTGGCGCGGCGGCCGATATCGGCCGGCGACCGCACCGGCTTTGCCCCCACCGCGCTGCCCACGCCAAAGGCGATCAGGGCATAGAGCAGCAGCTTGGCCATGCCGGTCAGCATCGCGCCCGCCGCATCATGGGAGAAAGCGAAGCCGGACCAGAGCGCCCAACCGACATTGGCGATCAGCGCCAGCGGCACGCCGCAGCCGATCACCGCGGCTATGCCGCCGAGCAGCATATGGATCGGCGCGGACAGCAGCACCGCGGCCAGCGCCGGCCCAAGCGCATGGGCGACCGGATCGCGCCCCAGCGCCTCCAGCGCGTCGATCTCCCGGTTGAGCGCCATCGCGCCGAGCCGCGACGATAGCGCCACCGACACGCTGCCGCAGGCGAACAGGCCGACCAGCAGCGGCACGATGTCGCGCAACAATATCTCCGCCAGCGCGCCCAGTACCGGGATCTGCGCATTATAGAGCGCCAGCAGCCGCGCCGCGCCGATCCCGGCGATGATCCCGGCCAGCGCGGTGAGCGGCAACAGCGTGCGCAGTGGCCGCCAGACATGCGGCGGCAGGCCGTCCGCCAGTTGCCGCTGCGCCAGCGCATCGCCCGCGATGAGGCGGCGACCCATGCCCAGCGCCGCGCGCACGGTCAGCCACGCCCCCGCGCCGATCGCAGCCAGCAGCTTGGGTCCGCCCCTCAGCGCGTCCATGGCGCGCGGCCGATCGCGCCGTCCGGGTCGATGCGAATGGCGCGCGGATCGGGGCTGGGATCGGTCGCCAGCAGCAGATCGGCGCGCACCACGAGCGCCGTCGTGCCGCCCGCATGGATCGCGTCTGCGCCTTGGACCAGCGCCGCCGCCGCGGTCGCTTCGCCGGTCGGCAGCGGATCGAGGATCGCCTGCACATGGCTGGCCAACGCCAGTTGCACCAATTGTCCCTGCGCCTGTAGCGCGGTGAGCATATGCCGCGACCAGCGATCGGCCAGATCGCCGACAAAGATAGGCGCGCGGTCGGGATATTGGGCGCGCAATGCCGCCACCAAGGCGGCCGGATCGGGGGCGGCATCCTCGCCGCCCGGCAACAGGGCCACCGTCAGCGTGCGCAGCGCCCGCCGTCCCGATGCGCTGAGCAGCCGCGCCATGATCCGCACCTGCTCCCGGTCCAGATCCTTGATCGCTTCGCTGAGGTCGTCATAGGGGACGATGTCGGGATGCAGCCGCCGCGCATCGTCGCGCACCGCGCCATGGGTCCACCCCTGCACCAGCTTGGCCGCCATCCAGCGGTCATGTTCGGCGCGCGACAATTCCTCCAGTTCGTCGGGGGAAAGGCCGAGCGACGGTCCGGCCCCATCGACCAGCCGCGCGCCAATGTCGCGCAGCTTCAACTGATAGCAGTCGGCGACCAGCCGGTTGTCGTCGCGGAAGCTTTCGGGCAAATCCTCCCATTCCTGCATCGACGCGCGCATGCCGATCCGCTCGCCTTCGGCAAAACGACCTTCCAGGTAAAAATCATGGATCGAGCGGGCGAGCGCATCATGCCGGTCCTGCAACAGCATGTCGGGATCGGCGAGGTCGGCCAAGCCGCCGAACGGGAAAATCCCTGCGCCGATGCGATGGTCATGTGCGCCCGCCATCCGCACATGGATGGGCGGGGCGGGCAGGGCCGCGGCGCGATAGCGGGCATCGACCGCCAGCGCGACGGCC
>JAVBXL010000023.1 GCA_030824575.1 bacterium
TGCAGAACGCCCTGATGCTGGGCACGGTGCTGGCGCTCGGTTCCACCCTGTTCGACACGCGCCGCGCCCGACTGGTGGCGCTGGCCGTCGTCATCGGCTTTTCGGGCCTGGACGCGCTTGGCCGTATCCTGTTTCGCGGCGGCCTGTCCGATCATCTCGAAAACTGGGCCTATCTCCAATATAGCTCCACCATCACCCTGGCCTTCTGGGTACCGCAACATGCGCTGTCGGGATGGATCGGGGCGCTGGCCTATCTGCTCTGGCGCAGCGGGAAGGCGCCGCTAGGCGCAGTGCTGGCGCTCCTGCCGCTCGCCGCGCTCTGGTCGCCCTTGGGCCTGATGGGGGCGATGCCGTTCGCCGCCCTGGCCGGGGTGCGATCGCTGCTGCGGCGCGAGTTGCGACCGCGCGACATCGCCGTACCGGCGCTGGCTACACTCTTGGCCCTGCCCAGCCTCCTCTATCTCGGCGCAGCGAATGACGGCGTGGGAGCGCGGCTGATGACGTTCGTGCCGCTGCAATGGGGTTTGTTCGAATTGCTGGAGGTGCTGGTCTATGTCGTGCCGCTAGCGCTCATCGTGCGCCACCCCCGGTTCGGGCGCGACACTCTGGCGCTGCTCGCCCTGATGCTGCTCGTCATTCCCTTCGTCCAGGTCGGCTGGTCGATCGACTTCATGATGCGCGCATCGATCAGCGCGCTCGCCATATTGGCGGTGATGGTCGCCGACGCGCTGATCCACGTACCGCGCGGCCGCCCCTGGCTGTTCGTGCCACTGCTGATCGGGTCGGTCACTGGCTTTCATGAAGTGCGCCGTGCGCTCGTCCACCCCGCCGCACCTGAAGTTCGCTGTACCGTGGTGAAGGCCTGGCAACAGACTTTCGCCTATTTCCCGATGGGGTCGTATCTTGCCCCGCTGGAGGCCATGCCGGGGCTGATACGGCCGATCAATCCCACGCGCGTCAGCGCCGACGAACCCGCCCGCTGCTGGGACGGGCATTGGTATCATCCCGACGAATTTCTACGCTGACAATATCGCGTAGAGCGACAGGCCGATCGGAAAACGAAAACGGCCCAGCACATGGCGTTCCCACCCGAATATCGTCCGCAAGGCGGCGTTGACCATCGGCGAAGGCTCGACATCCAGCCCGCCCCTGCGGCGGAGCAGACGATGCGCCGTGCGCGTGGCGACGGCTATCGGGAACAGCAGGCTGTTGAAATAGCCGACGGATTCCACTCTCAACCCGGCCGCTTCCGCCACGCTGCGCAATCCTGAGAGCGTGTAGCGGCGCTTGTGATGATGCAGCACGTCATGATCGGACCAGAGCCAGGGCACCGCCGGGACGGTCAGCAGGATGCGCCCGCCCTCGGCCAGACGTTCCCGCAAGGCGGCCAGCGACGCACGATCCTCCTCCACATGTTCCAGGACGTCGAGCAGCGCGATCAGGTCGTAGCGCTGGTCGCCAAAGCCGATCCGGCCCGGCAACATGCCCGGTTCGACCTGCGCAACCCCGCGCGCCGTCGCCAGCGCCCGCGCCTCGCCATCATATTCCAACGCTTCCACCCTGCCATGGCGGGCCAGCATAGCCAGATTGCCGCCGGTGCCGCATCCCGCTTCCAGGATGCGGGCACCCGGCCGCGGCGCGACCTGGGTGTGGATCAACCGATCCAATATAGCGCGACGGGCGACGAACCACCAATGGCTCCCCTCCTGCGCGCTCATGCTCGCATAGGCTGATCGGTCCATAATGTCTCTTCTTCGAGCGGTTGATGCGCAGCGTGCGCGACGGGGGCGTCTACGACATAAAGCGGCCGCTTCCGAACTTCGCGCGCGATCCGTCCCAGATATTCCCCGATGATCCCTAGGCTGAGCAGGTTGAGGCCGCCCAGCATCAGCACCGCGACCATGATCGACGCATAGCCCGGCACATCGACGCCGGTGATGATCGTATGCAGGACAAGGAAGGCGGCATAGGCGAAGGCGAGCAGGGCGATCCCGCCGCCGATATAGGACCAGATGCGCAGCGGCATGGTGGTGGATGTCGTAATCCCGTCGATCGCCAGCGACCAGAGCTTGCCCAGCCGCCATTTGGTCGTGCCCGCGCCCCGCGCGGCGCGGACATAGTCCACCGTCGCGACGCGAAAGCCGATCCACGAAAACAGACCCTTGTTGAAGCGGGCCTGTTCGCCCAGTTGCTTGATGACATTGACGGCCTGCCGGTCCAGCAGGCGGAAATCGCCCACATTTTCCGGGATCGGATAATCCGATAATCGGTTGAGCAGCGCATAGAAGCCCTGCGCGCTCGTGCGTTTTAGCCAGCCGTCGCTCGATCGATCGGCGCGGCGGGCATTGACCACCTGCGCCCCGCCCAGCCAAGCCCGCACCATGTCTATGATGACGCCTGGCGGGTCTTGCAAATCGACGTCGATCGGGATGACGGCATCACCGGCGGCATGGTCTATGCCGGCGGCCAAGGCCGCTTCCTTGCCGAAATTGCGGGACAGCGACAGGCAGCGAATGTCGGGGTTCAGGCGCGCGAGGATTGCCAATATGTCGGCGGTCCGATCCGAACTGCCATCGTCGACGAACAGATATTCGGCGCGGGCATCCGGCCCGATCAGCGCGAGCGCCGCGGTCACCGCCGGGCGCGCCGCGTCTAGGAACAAGGAGATCGCGTCCTGTTCATTATAGACGGGGATGACGATCGAAAGCGATGGCATGAGCGGCGTCCATTTGCCTGTGCGGGGCTATCCGCGGTTCCTGCCCATATCGGCTTACAATGGTTAATAAAGGCCTACGCCTGTTCATTCGTTGGGCGTCTATTAACCATTGTTCGTCAAGGCTTCTGGCCAAGGCAACTAAAAGGACGTGATGGGTGAAGTCGATATACGGCCGTCTGGCTTTCATCGCCCTTGCGGCGATCCTCATCATGCTGCCCAATCTGCTGTGGGGGCCGGGCGATACCGACGACCTGAGATACAGCGTCGTTTGGACGGCGCAGTTCGGCAAGGCGATGGCGGCCGGCGACCTCTATCCTCGCTGGCTGCCGGACAGCTTCCAGGGATTGGGCAGCCCAACCTTTTATTTCTATCCGCCCGCAAGCTATTGGCTCGCCGGAGGCATCCGGGCGATCGGGCTGAATATCCCATTGGCGCTCACCGTCAGCTTCACGATCTTGCTGGCCCTGTCGGGCATGACAATGCACGCATGGCTGGCCGATCGCGGCACCCGCCCGATGATCGGCGCTTTGCTCTATATGGCGGCGCCCTATCACCTGATAGACATTTATGTGCGCGGCGCGCTGGCGGAGTCGGCGGCCTTCCCATTGCTGCCATTGATCGCCTTGGGCATCGCGCGTCTGCCCAGGCGCAGCGGCTTCATCCTGCTATGCCTGTCCTTCGCCGGACTATTGATCACCCATCTACCGATGGCGCTACTGACCGGCGTCTTCCTGATCTTGCCGCTGCTTCTTAGTCGGTTGCGAACCGATCCGCGCATCCTGCTGCCCGCGGCGTCGGCCGGCGCGTTGGCGCTAGGACTGGCGGCCTTCTACCTCATTCCCGCCCTGACGCTTCAGCGCCATGCGTCGATACAGTGGCTTTGGGGCCCGTGGCACCAGCCGTCGTCCTGGTCCGCACTGTCGCCGGACTCGCTTATATATAATTTTCCTGCGTTCCTCGCCATAGCGCCCGCTGCCATGCTCGTCGCATCGGCAGCGCAGCCGCCTTGGCGGCTCATTACATGGGGAACCGGCCTTGCCTCGGTCGGGCTGATCCCGTTTCTTTGGGATCTGCCGCTGCTGGGTCAGGTGCAATTCCCCTGGCGGCTCCTGGCCATCGTGGAATTCGCCGCCATCACAGCCTTGATGTCCGCCCGGCCGCGACCTTGGGCGGCGCGGCTTGCCGCCATTCTTGCCGTTTTCGCTTATGGGAACTGGACCAAAACGACGGCGGAAAATTTTTCCAAGCCGGTGGACTTCGCCTCGATCGCGCGCGACCTGCCCGATGCCGCCGAATATCTGCCGGCAGGCTTCGACAGCACTGTCATCCGAAAAATGGATCGGATGGTCGATCTGCGCCAATGGCAAGCCCTGCCGCGCGGCAATATCATAACGGTGGAGCGGCCGGGCCTGGTCGAAGTCGGTCACGCCGCCTTCCCGATATGGCGGGTCGAACGGGACGGAGTGACGATTCCGTCCACCGGCCCAATACTGCATTTCGAGGCGCGCTTGCCCGGCATCTACCGAATCGCGCGCGTCTTGATTTGGCAGGAAGTCGCGGGCTGCGCGATCAGCCTCCTTGCCCTTATATTGCTAATCGGACTTTCCTTACCTTTCCGACGCATTAGCCATTTGTCAAAGTTTCCAGCTTATTCACCTTGATCACCCAGATCGGGTCGGCACCCTCAGGGACCGACCGGAACGATCGCGACGAGATGGCGGAGAAATATGAGCGCCTTTGGACGGAAAAATGGACCCGCCGGTATCAAGCCCGGCTTTGGCGTTGCCCGCCCGATGCAGGGCGGCAGCCCCAAAGAGGAAGCGCCGCGCGGCGGCGACCAGTTCCCCCCGCTCGACATCGCGTCGTTGCCGGGCGAAATCCCGTTCGACCCCTTGGCGGCTCCGACCAGCCAGATGCAGCGCAATTCCGACGCGATGGCCCGCCTGTCGGACCGCGCCAATGCCGACCATGTGCCCGACGCCGGGCCGCAGGGGTTCGAGGCGAGCGTCCACAAGATCAAGGAGCAGGTACTCCCCCGCCTGCTGGAACGGGTCGATCCCGAAGCCGCAGCAACGCTGACCAAGGATGAGCTGGCGGAAGAATTCCGCCCGATCATCATGGAAGTGCTGGCGGAGTTGAAGCTGACCCTCAACCGGCGCGAGCAGTTCGCGCTGGAAAAGGTGCTGGTCGATGAGTTGCTCGGCCTTGGCCCGCTCGAAGAATTGCTGAACGACCCGGACATCACCGACATCATGGTGAACGGGCCGGACCAGACCTATATCGAAAAAAAGGGCAAGCTGATCATCGCCCCGATCAAGTTCCGCGACGAGGAGCATCTGTTCCAGATCGCGCAGCGGATCGTGAACAAGGTCGGCCGCCGCGTCGATCAGACCACGCCGTTGGCCGATGCCCGCCTGCCCGACGGTTCGCGCGTCAACGTGATCGTGCCGCCGCTCAGCCTGAAGGGCACGGCGATCTCGATCCGTAAATTCTCCGCCAAGCCGATCACCATCGACATGCTGGCCCAATGGGGCGCGATGAGCCCGAAAATGGCGACCGCCCTGAAGATCGCTGGCGCCTGCCGCTTCAACGTGGTCATTTCAGGCGGTACGGGTTCGGGCAAGACGACGATGCTCAATGCCCTGTCGAAGATGATCGATCCGGGCGAGCGCGTGCTGACGATCGAGGATGCGGCGGAACTACGCCTGCAACAGCCGCATTGGTTGCCGCTGGAAACCCGTCCGCCAAATCTGGAGGGCAATGGTGCGATCACGATCGGCGATCTGGTCAAGAACGCCCTGCGTATGCGGCCTGACCGCATTATCCTAGGCGAAATCCGTGGCGCCGAATGTTTCGATCTGCTTGCCGCGATGAACACCGGCCATGACGGCTCCATGTGTACGCTCCACGCCAACTCGCCCCGCGAGTGCCTAGGCCGTATGGAAAACATGATCCTGATGGGCGACATCAAGATCCCGAAGGAAGCGATTTCCAAGCAGATCGCCGATTCGGTCGACCTCATCATCCAGGTAAAGCGCCTGCGCGACGGGTCGCGCCGCATCACCAACGTCACCGAAGTCATCGGCATGGAAGGCGACGTCATCGTCACCCAGGAACTGTTCAAGTTCGAATATCATGACGAGGATGACAGCGGGAAGATCATCGGCGAATATCGCTCGATGGGCCTGCGTCCTTATACGCTCGACAAGGCGCGCATGTTCGGCTTCGACCAGCCGTTCCTGGAAGCCTGTCTCTGACAGACTGGCCGTAAGATTATGTGGCTGGCGGGGATTTGTCCCCGCCGCCCCCTTGCGCCCGGCACAAGGGACCGGCACATCACCCTCTCCCTAGAAGAGAGGATGCCCCCGATGAATCGTCTCGCCCGCACGGCCTTGTTACTGACCGGCCTTACCCTGCCGCTGCTACCGCTCGCCGCGCAACATGCCGATCACGCCGCCCACCAGGCGACAGACCCGATCGCCGCCGCTATTGCGGCCCCCAGCCGCACGCCCAAAAATGTCGCCCGCGACCAATATCGCCACCCGGCCGAAACGCTCGCCTTCTTCGGTGTGACACCGAGTCAGACAGTTGTGGAATATAGCCCGAGCGGTGGCTGGTACACCGAAGTCCTGGCACCGCTGCTGCGCGACCATGGCACTTTCTATGCGCTCCAGCCCACCGGCCGCTATCTGGACGGCTACAAGACGTTCCTCGCCGCCAATCCGGCCGTCTATGACAAGGTGAAGGTCGCCGCCTATCCCGAAGAAGCCGCCAGTATCCCCGCTGGCAGCGTCGACACGGTGCTGACCTTCCGCAACGTCCACAACATGGTCATGGCCGGGAGCGAGGCCGCGACCTTCAAGGCCCTTTTCGACATGCTCAAGCCCGGCGGCACGCTGGGCGTGGTCGATCATCGCCTGCCCGAGGATCGCGACAGCGCGCTGGAAAAGAGCAGCGGCTATCTGAAAGTCTCCACTATCCGCCGCATCGCGCAGGCGACCGGATTCGAATTTGTCGGCGCGTCGGAAGTGAACGCCAACCCCAAGGATACGGCCGACTGGCCCAAGGGCGTGTGGACCCTGCCCCCCTCGCTCAGCCAGAAGGATGTCGACAAGGACAAATATCTGGCGATCGGCGAAAGCGACCGGATGACGCTGAAATTCCGCAAGCCTATTAAATAAGGACTCGCCCGGTTGCGTCACGGCGCAACCGGGCTTGAGCGGTTGATCCGATTACATTGGATCAACCGCTCAAGGTTTATGTTTTACCGCGATTTCCGAGTCATCAGATGATTCCATCTGATTAGAAATCGCTCTAAGGCGGCGGCGTGACCGCCCCTGCCCGTCCCCATCGCCCGCTCTTCGCCATCGGGCTGCGCCTGATCGCCGTGTTGTGCCTGTCGGTGATGTTCGTGACCGTCCGGGTGGCGAGCGAACATGGCGTCCATGTGGTCGAATCGCTCTTCTACCGGCAGGCGCTGGCGCTGCCGATGATCCTCCTCTGGGTCGCTCTGGCGGGCGGCCTGCGCACCGTGCGCACCCGACGGATCGGCATCCATGCCAGCCGCATGATGCTTGGCCTGACGGGGATGCTGCTCAATTTCCTGTCCTACATCCTGCTGCCCCCGGCAGAAGCCGCGACGATCGGGTTCACCATGCCGATCTTCGGCACGATATTGTCGGCGCTGATCCTGCGGGAGGCGACCGGCATCCATCGCTGGGCCGCGGTGCTGGTCGGTTTCGTCGGCGTGCTGGTGATCGTCCGCCCGGATGCGGGCCATTTCCCGATCCAGGGCGTCGCGGTCGCCATCGCCGCCGCGCTGGTGACTGCCAGCGTCAGCCTGGTGCTACGCGAATTGGGCCGGACCGAATCGGCGGGCGTCGTCGTCTTCTGGTTCACCATTTTGTCGATGATCCCGCTGGGCATCGCCATGCCCTTCGTCGCGCAGGCCCATGACGCGCTGACATGGGGCTTGCTGCTGGTGATCGGCCTGTTCGGCGGCATCGCGCAACTCTGCCTGACCGCGGCGCTGCGCTGGGCACCGGTGTCGGTGGTGCTGCCGATGGATTATACGACGATCATCTGGACCACCCTGTTGGGCGTCGCGATCGGGGAGAATTGGCCGATGGCGACGACCTGGGCCGGCGCGACGCTGATTGTCGCCAGCGGCCTCTATATCGCCTGGCGCGAACATGTCCGCGCCAGGCGTCCGGTGGTCAGCTCAGCAGTTCCGCCTCAAGGCTGATATCAGCCTTCAGCAGCTTGGAGATCGGGCAATTCGCCTTGGCCTTGCCCGCCAGTTCCTGGAAAGTCGCGTCGTCCGTGCCGGGGATGGTCGCCTTGAGCGTCAGGTTGCTCGCGGTCACGGCGAACCCGTCATCCTGCTTTTCCAGCGTCACGACCGCGGTCGTCTCCATCTTCTCCGCCGTCAGCCCTGCTTCACCCAGAATCAGCGACAGCGCCATGGTGAAGCAGGAAGCGTGGGCGGCGGCGATCAACTCCTCCGGGTTGCTGCCCGGCTGTCCCTCGAAGCGCGTCGCAAAACCATAGGGATAGGCGTCCAGCGCGCCGCTCTGGGTAGAGATTGCGCCCTTCCCGTCCTTCAGGCCGCCCGTCCACACTGCCGAACCGCTGCGATTGATTTTCATGGCCTATGCTCCCGATGATGCGTGGTTGTATGAGCCGGAGGAACCCCGGCGGTTCCCCATGGTTGCATCATCATAGCGTCATTTCTCACAGGAGCATGACAATGACTGACCTGACGATGGAAAATCATGGCGACCTTATCGCGTCCGACCGGGTCGAAGGCACGGCCGTCTACAACCGCCAGGGCGACCGCCTCGGTAAGATCTCCAACTTCATGGTGGACAAGCGCAGCGGACAGGTGCGCTACGCCGTCCTCTCCTTCGGCGGCTTTCTGGGCATCGGGCACGACCATTATCCTTTGCCCTGGTCGATGCTGGCCTATGACACCGGCCAGCACGGCTATGTCGTCGACCTCGACAAGAAACTGCTCGACGATGCGCCGCGCTACGGCGCCGACCAGCGGCCGGATTATGACGACGGCTATGGCCGCAACGTCTACCAATATTATGGCCTGATCTACCCTTGGTAAATCACCGCCAAGCACCACCATCGGCCGGGCCGGCATCATGCCGGGCCGGCCGCATCGCTGTTGACGATCCGGCTTTGTGGGCGTTTTTCCGGCTGCCTAGATTTCACCACATTTCGCCGCTTGCCTATTGTCTACCAGATAAATAGAATTATTGTCAGAGCCTCGATTTCAAGGATGAGGATCAGACCATGGAGCGATTCGGTTTTTCGGGTGACACGCGCCAGCCGGTCGTGCTGACCATCCCTGGCCTTAACAATAGCGGACCGGGTCACTGGCAGACTATCTGGGAAGAAACGCGCGGCGATTGCGAGCGGGTGGACCTGGGCAGTTGGGCCAGCCCCAACCGCAACGCATGGGTGACGCGGCTCGACGCCGCCATTCGCGAAGCGAACGGCCCGGTGATTTTGGCCGCGCACAGCCTGGGCTGCATGGCCGTCGCCTGGTGGGGCGCTTTGCAAAGCCAGGCCTATGGCTGGCCGGTGACGGGCGCGTTGCTGGTTGCCCCGCCCGATTGCGACCGGATGGAAACGCCAGAGACTATCGGCGGATTTGGCCCCACGCCGCGCGCGCAACTGCCCTTCCCCTCGATCCTGGTGGGCAGTCGCGACGACCCCTATATCTTCTTCGAACGCGCCCATAGCGTCGGGAAATATTGGGGCAGTCAATTTGTCGATGCGGGCCATGCCGGCCACATCAACGCGGATTCGGGCCTGGGCGACTGGCAGTTCGGCCAATCGCTGCTCGAACGGCTGATCGACAATGCACAGGAACAGGCGTCGGCCATGCGCCAGATGCGCCCGGCGCTGCCCATGGCACAGGCCGTGCGCCCGACCATCCACCCGTAGAGACTCACCCCAGAGGGGCGCGACAAGACAAACTTGCGCGCCCCTTATATTTGCTTTTTTGTCTATCTTTGTAGTTGAGATATTAGGCGGAGCCAGAGGTGCCCATGAGCGAACATCAACCGATTGAACTCCGCCACGCCCGCATCGACGGTGCCCGCGCAGAGCTGCGTCCCGACATCGCCGCCAGCGTCGACAAGGTGCGCAGCGTGCTGGAGGCGCTGCGTTTTGGATCGATCACGTTGACCGTCCATGATGCGCGCGTGGTCCAGATCGACGTGACGGAAAAGACGCGCCTGTCCAACTGAGCGATCAGGTGGGGGCATAGAGTTTCGGGCTGCGACAAGCGGCCCAGGCGGCAGGGGGTGAGCCGCATTGCCATTTCATTCCCATAGTATCGGCTTTGACCGGGCCACCGGAAATGCCGCGATAAAATGATCACCGGACAGCCGGATAAAGGGGATAATCATGATTGCGCGTTTTCTGTTGCTCGCGAGCGTCGCGGGCGCTTCCATCATCACGCCCGACGCCTTTGCGCAGGATGCGGCTCAGCCGGCCGCCGATGACGTCCAGCAACCCAATGTGCGCGGCGATGTGATCGTCGTCACCGCTCGCCGCCGTCAGGAAACCGCGCAGGAAGTGCCGCTGGCGATATCCGTGATCCGCGGTGACAGCATCGAGGCGACCGGCAACTTCAACATCGTGAAGCTCCAACAACTCGCGCCGACGCTGCAGGTCTACACCACCAACCCGCGCAACACGTCGGTCAACATCCGTGGCTTGGGCGTGCCGTTCGGCCTGACCAGCGATGGCTTCGAACAGGGCGTCGGCATCTATGTCGATGACGTCTATAACAGCCGCGTGGCCGCCGCGACCTTCGACTTCCTCGACGTGGCCCAGGTCGAAGTGCTGCGCGGGCCGCAGGGCACGCTCTATGGCAAGAACACGACGGCCGGCGCGATCAACATCACGACCAACCAGCCGACCTTCGATTTCGAAGGCCGCGCCGAACTGACCGTCGGCAACCTCAACCTCAAACAGGCGAAGGCCGCCGTCTCCGGCCCGCTGTCGGAAACGATCGCCGCGCGCATCGCGGTTGCGGCCACCAGCCGCCGTGGCACACTCTATAATGTGACCAGCCAGCGCTGGATCAACGAACAGGATAATCTGGGCATTCGCGGCCAATTGCTGTTCAAGCCCAATGATGATTTCAGCGTCACCCTGTCGGGCGACTATAGCAAGCAAGACCCGGAATGCTGCGGCACGACCTTCGTGCGCGTCGGCAAGACCCAGCGCGCGCTCGCCCGTCAATATGACGCATTGGCCGCCGCGCAAAATTATGTCGTCCCGAGCCGCAATCCCTATGATCGGCTATCCGACCTCGACAGCAACCTGAACGCCGGCAACAAGATCGGCGGCGTGTCGGCCAAGATCAAATGGGATGTCGGCCCTGGTACGCTGACCTCCGTCACCGCTTGGCGCTTCTGGGACTGGAAACCGGAAAATGACCGCGACTTCACCGGCCTGTCGATCGTCGCCAAGTCGCAGAACCCGTCGCAGCAGGATCAATATAGCCAGGAATTTCGCTATAATTACGAAAGCGAGAAGGTCGATTTCGTCCTCGGCCTGTTCGGCTTCAAGCAGCGGATCGACACCCAGGGCACCGAACAGCAGGGCAGCGCCGCGAGCAAATGGAGCCTGACCGGCGCATTGGCGAACGATCCCAGCGTCTTGGAAGGGCTAACCGCGAGCAACACCCAATGGCTCAAGAGCACCAGCGCCGCGCTGTTCGGCCAGGTCAGCTGGAAGGTGACCGACGCGCTGACGATCCAGCCGGGCGCGCGCATCAACTATGACAAGAAATCGGGCTTCTACGAACGCATCGTCACCAATGGCGCGGGCGCGGTCATCAGTTGCACGCCGACGCCGACCGCCGGATCGGTGCTGGCCGCCCAGTGCGGCGTCTATCAGCCGCAGGAAAGCGCGCCGTCCGACAGCGCGTGGAACTTCACTTACGACTTCAACGTCAACTACAAGGTCGCCCGCGATGTGCTGGCCTATGCGACCTATGCCAAGAGCTTCAAGACGCTGGGCATCAACCAGAACGGCCTGCCGCTCAACGCCGACAATACGGTCAATTACGATGCCGGCACGGTGAAGCCGGAATCGGTCAACCATTATGAAATCGGCCTCAAGACCCAGTTCTGGGATCGCCGGGCAACCTTCAACCTCTCCGCCTTCCGCACCGACATCAAGAATTTCCAGGCGACCGTGAATGGCGGTCAGTTCGGCACCGTGCGTGGCTACCTCGCCAATGCGGAAAAGGTCCGGTCGCAGGGGATCGAGGCGGATCTCAAGATCGTCGCCAGCGACCGTTTCACCGCCTATGCCAATGGCGCCTACACCGACGCCCAATATAAGAAGTTCACCAACGCCCCCTGCCCACCCGAATTGTCGGGCGGCACGTTGCAGCCATCGGGACAGGCGGCCGATTATTCGCAGCCGGGCGTCCCCGGTGCGCTCAGCCCGCGCCAGTGCGACATTTCCGGCCAGACCCTGCCCGGCGTGTCGAAATGGGCCTTCTCCTACGGCGCGGAATACAACATTCCGCTCACGCTGCTGGCGAAGGAGGGTCAGGCCTATCTGGGCGTCGATGGCAATTACCGGTCGCACTGGAACTCCAACGCCTCGCCGTCCATCTATACCGACGTAAAGGGCTATGCCCTGACCAACTTCCGCGCCGGTTTCCGTGGCGAAGGGTTCGACATCTTCGGCTGGGTGCGCAATGCCTTCGACGTCGATTATATCGAAAATCTCCAGGTCGCGCCGGGCAACACCGGCCTGATCGCCGGCCAGGTCGGCGATCCGCAGACCTGGGGCGGCACGATCAAGGTTTCCTTCTGATCATGGCGGCGCGGGCCGGGGCGGCGCATCATGCCGCTCCGGCCCGTCCGGCATTTGCGCGCCGCGCCGCGCTGCGGTAGAGCGCGTCCATGTCCACGACCTTCACGATCGACACCGCGACCAGCCGCGCCAACCCCACGCCCGCGCCGATGAAGCGCCTGACCGTGCCCGCCATCCAGCGGCGCAAGTTCGAGGGGAAGACGAGCGAACCGCTGGTCATGCTGACCGCCTATACCGCGCGCCAGGCGCAGTTGCTCGACCCGCATTGCGACATGCTGCTGGTGGGCGATTCGCTGGGCCAGGTGATTTACGGCCTGCCCTCCACGCTTGCCGTCACGCTCGACATGATGATCGCCCATGGCGCGGCGGTGGTGCGGGGCAGCTATCACAGCGTCGTCCTGGTCGACATGCCCTTTGGTAGCTACGAATCTTCGCCCCAACACGCCTTCGCCAGCGCCAGCCGGGTGATGGCCGAAACCGGTTGCGCTGCCGTCAAGCTGGAGGGCGGCGAGGCGATGGCGGAGACGATTTCCTTCCTCAGCCAGCGCGGCATCCCGGTGATGGCGCATATCGGCCTGACGCCGCAGGCGGTGAACGCGCTGGGCGGCTATGGCGCACGCGGCAAGAGCCAGCAGGAACATGCCAAGATCATGGCCGACGCCCGCGCGGTGGCGCAGGCCGGCGCCTTCGCCATGGTGCTGGAGGGCGTGATGGAGGAATTGGCCGTGGCCATCACCGACAGCGTGGACGTGCCGGTGATCGGCATCGGTGCATCGGCCCATTGCGACGGGCAGGTGCTGGTGACGGAGGACATGCTGGGCATGTTCGATCGCGTGCCCCGCTTCGTAAAGCGCTATGAAAATCTGGCGCAGACCATCGACGGCGCGGCCGCCCGCTATGCCGCCGAAGTACGGACCCGCGCCTTTCCCACCGACGATCAGGTCTATCGACCCAAAAATTGATTTGCCTGTGGCATAAGCACCGCTATTGATCGCGCCTTCTGCGCTTAGTTTCTGATCCATTTCTCGGAGAATATCGTGGCCCTGACGCCGCAAAACAGCCAAGCCTTCATGCGCGAGGTGGACGACGCCGTCCGCCAGGACCAGCTTCTGGGCTTCTGGCAGCGCTATGGCCGCTGGATTCTGGTCGCGGTCATACTGGGCCTGGTCGCCTTTGGCGGCTGGCTCTACTGGCAGCATTACAGCAAGACCCAGTCGGAAGCGGTATCCGAGCAGATGGACGCGGTGCTGACGACCGCGGCCGGCGGCGGCACGCCCGACGCCAAGCAACTCGACGCGCTGACCAAGGCCGACCAGCCGGGCTATCGCGCCTCCGCGCTGCTGACGCAGGCCGGTGCCGCGTCGCGCAAGGGCGATGCGAAGGGTGCGATCACCCTCTATGCCGCGATGGCCGCCGATACCAAGCTGGACCAGCCCTATCGCGACCTGGCGCTGATCCGCCAGACTGCGCTGGAGTTTGAGACGCTTAAGCCCCAGCAGGTGGTCGATCGATTGAAGCCCCTGGCGATCGAGGGCGCGCCCTGGTTCGGCAGCGCCGGTGAACTGGTGGCGATCGCCTATATGAAGATGGGCAAGACCGACCTGGCAGGGCCTATGTTCGCCGCGATGGCAAAGGACGCCAATGTGCCGCAGTCGATCCGTTCACGCGCGCGACAGATGGCAGGATTAATGGGGATCGACGCGGTCGAGATTCCGGCCGAGCCGAGCGAAGGATGACCGAGCGGATGGGAATGACCAGCATGAAATGCGCGCCGATAGGCCGTGTCGTAACGATGGCCGCGATGGTCGCCCTGCTGGCTGGCTGCGGCGTGATCGGCGGCAAGAAGGGCGGCCCCAAGACGCCGGTCGTCGGCAACCGCACGTCGATTCTGAACAACGAACAAGGCGTAGAGATCGAGCCCAGCCTGGCCGATGTGCAGGTCACCCTGCCCGCCCCCTATGTCAACGAAAGCTGGTCGCAGCCGGGCGGTGACCCGTCCAAGGCGATGGGCCATGTCTCGCTGGGCGGGTCGCCCTCGCAAGTCTGGACCGCCTCGATCGAGGGCAGCTCGCCCCAGGCGCGCCTGGCCGCATCGCCGGTGGTCGCCGGCGGCAAGCTGTTCGTGACCGACGCGGGCGCACATGTCATCGCCTTCGACGCGGCGAGCGGCGCAAAGCTGTGGCAGACCAACCTGCCGTCCGAAGGCAAGGGTAATGGCCGCGTGCTGTTCGGCGGCGGCGTCAGCGTCCTGGGTGACCGGGTGTTCGCCAGCACCGGTTTTGGCGACGTCTTCGCGCTGAATGGCGCCGACGGCGCGATCCTCTGGAAAAAGCATCTGTCCGGCCCGCTGCGCGGCGCGCCGACGCTGGAAAACGGCCATGTCTATGTGATGGGCCAGGATAATCAGGTGTTCGCGCTCAACCAGTCCGACGGCGAAACCCAGTGGACCGATAGCGGCACCTTGCAGGTTACCGGCATTTTCGGCGTCGCCGCCCCCGCCGCTGCGCAGGGCACCGTGATCGCAGGTTATAGCTCAGGCGAAATCAACGCCTATCGTTACGAAAACGGCCGCACGCTTTGGGGCGACGCGCTGTCGCGCACCAGCATTTCGACTGCCGTGGCGTCGCTGACCGACATCGACGCCGATCCGGTGATCGACCGCGGCCGGGTCTTCGCGATCGGCCAGGGCGGCCGCATGGCATCTTACGAACTGACCAGCGGCCAGCGCCTGTGGGAAATCAACATTGCGGGCATCTCCACCCCCGCTGTCGTCGGCGAATGGGTGTTCGCGGTGACCAGCGACGCCCGGCTGCTCTGCGTCGCGCGCGCCACCGGCAAGATCCGCTGGGTCAGCCAGTTGCGCCGCTGGCAGAAGGAAAAGAAGAAGGACAAGGCGATCCGCTGGACCGGCCCGCTGCTGGCAGGTGGCCGCCTGATCGTCGTATCGACCCGCGGCGAGATGGTCTATGTCGATCCCACTACTGGATCGGTGCAATCGACGGTGGACATGGACCGGTCCATGTCGCTGTCGCCGATCGTCGCCAACAACATGCTCTATGTGCTGGCCGACGACGGGAAATTGACGGCGTTCCGTTAAGCGACGCAAATATGCTAAGCCTACTCCCGCGCAGGCGGGGGTCCAGTTCCTCCGTCTGGACTGGATTCCCGCCTGCGCGGGAGTACGGCGTTTATCGATTTTGAATTTTTAAGAAGGAACGGGCCTCCATGCTGCCCACAGTAGCCATTGTCGGGCGTCCCAATGTGGGCAAGTCCACCCTCTTCAACCGCCTGGTCGGCAAGAAGCTGGCGCTGGTCGACGACCAGCCCGGCGTAACGCGCGACCGGCGTGAAGGCGAGGCGCATCTGCTGGGCCTCGACTTCATCATCGTCGATACCGCAGGCTATGAGGATGAGGACGCCAATACCTTGCCCGGCCGGATGCGGATGCAGACCGAAGCGGCGGTGGAAAATTGCGACGTCGCTCTGTTCATGATCGACGCCCGCGCGGGGATCACCCCTCTGGACGAGGAAATCGCCCGCTGGCTGCGCGCCAACGACGCGCCGGTTATTCTGGTCGCCAACAAGGCCGAGGGCAAAGCGGCCGACGATGGCGTGATGGAATCCTTTTCGCTGGGCCTTGGCGAACCTGTCCCCTTTTCCGCGGAACATGGGCAGGGCATGGCCGACCTGTTCCAGGCGCTGCTCCCCCATGTGGAGCGCGAGGGCGACGAGCCCTATGAAAAGGAATTTTACGAGGATGACGAGAGCGCCCCGCTCAAGCTCGCCATCGTCGGCCGTCCCAATGCGGGCAAGTCCACGCTCATTAACCGCCTGCTGGGCGAAAACCGCCTGCTGACCGGGCCGGAAGCGGGCATCACCCGCGACAGCATCGCCGTCGACTGGATGTGGACCAGCCGGGAAGGCGTGGAGCGTCCCGTCCGCCTGATCGACACGGCGGGGATGCGCAAGCGCGCCAAGGTGCAGGAAAAGCTGGAAAAGCTGGCCGTGTCCGACGGCATCAACGCCGTCAATTTCGCCGAAGTCGTCGTGCTGATGATCGATTCCACGCGCGGTCTGGAAGCGCAGGATCTGCGCATCGCCGACCGCGTGCTGGAGGAGGGCCGCGCCCTCGTCGTCGCGCTCAACAAATGGGATACGGTCGAACATGGGTCGGCGCTGTATCAGGGCATCAAGAAGGCCCTGGACGAAGGATTGGCGCAGGTGCGCGGCGTTCCGATCATGACCATTTCCGGGTCCACCGGAAAGGGGCTGGACGACCTGATCCATGTCGCCTTCGAAACCCGCACCGCCTGGTCGCAGCGTGTTTCCACCGGCATCCTCAACCGCTGGTTCGAAACCGCGCTGGAGGCCAATCCCCCGCCCGCGCCCGGCGGCAAGCGGATCAAGCTGCGCTACATCACCCAGAACAAGACCCGCCCGCCTACTTTCGTGCTGTTCGGCACGCGGCTCGATGACCTGCCCGAAAGCTACCGCCGCTATCTGGTGAACGGCATCCGCCGCGAACTGGGGTTCGGCGCGGTGCCGGTGCGCCTGACGCTGCGCAGCCAGAAGAACCCGTTCGCGACCAAATAAGGCGATGGCGGCCGATCCCGTGTCCGTGAACGCCAGGGGCATGAAATGTCCCTGGCCCGCGCTGCGCGCCGCCCGTGCATTGCGCGACGCCGACGCCATCGTGATCGAAGCGGACGACCCGATCGCCGCGCGCGAATTGGCGGCGCTCGCCCAGGCGCAAGGCTGGACCTTCGCGACTTTGGGCGACCATCGGTTCGCCCTGTCCCACCCGGCGTGAATATGATCCATATCGGGTGGCTTTCCGCTACGCTTTAACTCCCTGTTTACGCGCTCCGTCTATTTTGACATCGGGCGAATGAAGGAGCGGCGTGGGTGTCCTATCACGATACCGAACTGGTCAGTTGGAACGAATTGACGCGGACCCGCAGCGAGCTGGGGACCGCCTTTCTTCGTATCCTGGGCTATTTTCGGGAAGATGGCGCTAAATCGATCGGCGCTGTCGAAGAGGCGTTTCGCGCCCGCAACGCCGCTGCGCTGGTCACCCCGGCCCATACGCTGAAGGGCGAATCGGCCCAGTTCGGTGCTTATCGCCTCAGCGCCATGGCCGAAGAGATCGAAATGGTCGCCCGCCGCTGCGTGGAAACGCATGAAGGACCGGACGAACTGATCGAGGTCGTCGTCGCACTGCGCCCCTGCTTCACCGAGACGATGGCGCTGCTCGATCGCGACGCCAACCCGCTGGTTGCCCGCCGGCCTACCACCTTCGGCCGCCGCGTCGAAGTGCCCGCACAGGGCTTTGGCCGGGCGGTCTGACCTGCCGCCGTCGATCGCAAACTGCGGCACGACCATCTTATAGGTCTTGAAGTAAAACCGATCATGCCCCCATATGGCGGGCATGACCCTTTTCTCCCTCCTCGACCTCGTCCCCGTCCGTGAAGGCGATACTGTCGCCACGGCGCTCGCCAACGCCGCTGATCTTGCCGCCCATGCCGAAGCGCTGGGCTATCACCGCTTCTGGGTCGCTGAACATCATGGCATGGCGGGCATCGCGTCGGCCGCGACGGCGGTCGTGCTGGCGCATATCGGCCATGCGACGTCCACCATCCGCATCGGCGCGGGCGGCATCATGCTGCCCAATCACGCGCCGCTGGTGATCGCGGAACAGTTCGGCACGCTGGACGCCCTTTTCCCCGGCCGCATCGACCTGGGCCTGGGTCGTGCGCCCGGTTCGGATCAGCGGGTGGCCCAGGCGATCCGCCGCAACCTGTCCGGCGGCGCGGATCAGTTCCCGCGCGACGTGATGGAATTACAGGCCTATTTCAGCGAAGATGAACGGTTGAGCATCCAGGCGACACCGGGCGCGGGCGCCGATGTGCCGCTCTGGATACTCGGCTCCAGCCTCTATGGCGCGCAGCTGGCGGCTATGCTGGGCTTGCCCTACGCCTTCGCCTCCCATTTCGCGCCCACCGCGCTGGACGAGGCGATCGCCATCTATCGCCGCGACTTCCGCCCCTCGGCCCAGCTGAAATATCCCTATGTGATGGCGGGCTATAATGTCTTTGCCGCCGATACGGCGGAGGAAGCCCATCTGCTCGCCAGTTCGATGCAGCAGTCGTTCGTGCGGCTGCGCACCGGCCAGCCGGGTAAGCTGCAACCGCCGGTGCCGGGTTATTATGACGCGCTGCCTGCCCAGGCGCAGGCGATGCTGTCGGATGTACTCAGCGTCTCCAGTATCGGCACGCAGGCCGATGTGGAGCGCGACATCGCGGCGTTCCTGCGCCGCACCCAGGCGGACGAACTCATGCTGACCGGCCAGATTTTCGATCCTGCTGCGCGCAAGCATAGTTTCGCCATCGCCATGGCGGCGGCTCAGACGGTCACGACCCGCGAGATCGCCTGAGGCTCCGGCCGCTTCAACCGCCCGCCGCTGAGCAGCGCCACCGCGCCCGGCGCGACACGGCGCAATCCAGCGCCGATCGCAATCACCGCGCCTAGCACCATCAGCGGCTGGAGGATCAGGTAGAAGGGATAGAAGGGCGTGCCCATCTTCCCGAACAATCCGCCCAGCACCGGCCCCAGCAGCCAGATCATGATCAGGTGGGCGCTGAACAGGAAGAACATATAAGGCTCGATCCGCAGCAGCATCGGCCGCGCAGGGCTGTCCGCCAGCGCCCAGGCCAGCCGCCAGAAAGCGATCGCCGCTGCGATCCGCAGCGTCAGGTCCAACGCCCGCTGCGCCACCGGCCAGGCATCGTCGCCGACGGTGACGGCATGATAAAGCTGCGCCGCCATCAGCAGGGCGAAGGGAATGGCCATCAGCAGCATCGGCTTGTTCGCCACACGCTCGGCCCAGCCGCCACGCTGCGCCAATATGCCTAGCGTGAAGAAGACCAGGATCGATGCCCGCATCAGCACCGGCGGGCCGAAGCCGGCAATGTGACAACCAGCCGCGACCGCCGCGATCAACACCAGCGACCAACCCGGCATCCGCACCAGCAAAGGCGCGGCTACCATGCACAGGAACAGGTCGCGCAGGAACGGCATCTGAACATTGATGTCGGGGTTACGGGTCAAGATCAGTATCTCGTCGACCACCCACCATCCCGATTGCGGCATCGGCGCAGAGAGGCCCAGCCGCCAGGCAGCGCCCGAAACAAGGATGATCGCGATGACGTTCCACAGCACCATGGGCAGCAATATGGTCCGCGCCTTACGCCGCACATGCCGGCCCCAGTCGCGCGTCGTCTGCGACTGGGCGACCAGCCAGCCGGATATGAGGCCCAGCAGCGGCACCGCGCTGCGCCCGAACAATTCCATCAGCAGCCAGCGCAGATTATCCTGCCCGCTGCCGCGCAGCGCCTTGAGCGCTTCGCCATTCAGGCCGGTCCAGGCATGAACATAGACGACGCCCAATATGCAGATGACACGGGCGATCGCGATCGCGGCTGAGCGACGCGCGCCATCTGTGTGGCCATTGATCTTCGGGATATCGGACACGCGGCCATCCTGTTTGTTGCCTATTCTCAATGCCCGAACTTGATCCATGTTCCTGTTCCGCCAAACGACTGGTCCAGATCGGACCCCGGCTCAGCGTCTCTTAACCTTCACCCGCCACCCTGAAGCGGGCTGTTGCGGCCAGGCGCGCGACATAAGCTAAGCCAATCTTTACCTCTTTTGCCTAGAAGCATCCTGTTAACCGGAAGCCGTTCCGGTCAAGGGGACGACAAAAGGCTCATGACCCATATGCCGGGCGCACAACATTTCTCATCCTCTGCGACGCCCGTGCATCACGCTTCGGTTCAGTCGATGGGGATGGTGTTCCAGATCGCCGGGTCCAGTTCCAAGGTGCTGATCGACGCCCAGCGGCTGGCGCTGCTGGAGCAGGATGAAGACCCTTGCACCGCCATGGCGGGCCAGGTCGGCAGCCAGGTCAAGATGCGCGTCGGCAATAGCTGGCTGGTCGCCAGCGTCCGCGCGATGACGCTGGATCAGGCGAGCAAGGGCATCGTCGCCGACATCGATTTTCTGGGCGAAGGCGATGAGGAGAAGCTGACCGGGCGGATTTACCGCTTCCGCCGCGGCGTCACCCGCTATCCCACGCCGGGCACCGACATCTTTCCGGTGTCAGGCCACGACATGCGCCAGATCTACGCCGCGGACGACCGCGCAAATGTGGAGATCGGCACCGTCTATCCCACCACGGACACGCGCGCCGCCCTCTATGTCGACTCAATGCTGGGCAAGCATTTCGCGCTGCTCGGTTCCACCGGCACCGGCAAGTCGACCAGCGCCGCCCTGATCCTGCACCGCATCTGCGACCTGTCGCCGCAGGGCCATATTGTCATGATCGACCCTCATGGCGAATATGGCGCGGCCTTCGCCACCAACGGCGCGGTGTTCGACGTCAACAACCTGGCCCTGCCCTATTGGCTGATGAATTTCGAGGAGCATTGCGAGGTGTTTGTCACCTCCGCCGGCTCCGAACGCACGGTCGATTGCGACATTCTCGCCAAATGCCTGCTCGCCGCGCGCATGAAGAACCGCCTGGCCGAAAGCATCGGGCGGCTGACGGTCGATTCGCCGATCCCCTATCTCTTGTCCGACCTCACCACCATCCTCCAGAATGAGATGGGGAAGCTCGACAAGGGTACCAATTCGCTGCCTTATATGCGCCTCAAGACCAAGATCGACGAGATCAAGGCCGACCCGCGCTACAGCTTCATGTTTTCCGGCATGTTGGTCGCCGACACGATGCAGGCTTTCCTGGCCAAGATTTTCCGCCTGCCATCGGACGGCAAGCCGATCTCCATCATCGACGTGTCCGCCATGCCGTCCGACATCACCTCGACCGTCGTGTCGGTGCTGTCGCGTTTGGTGTTCGACTATGCCATCTGGGCGCGCGACGAACCGCAGCGGCCCATCCTCTTGGTCTGCGAAGAAGCGCATCGCTACATCCCCAACACGACCACCGGTTCGGGCCAGGCCGTGCGCAAGATATTGGAGCGGATCGCCAAGGAAGGCCGTAAATACGGCATTTCGCTGGGCCTGATCACCCAGCGTCCGTCCGACCTTGCCGAAGGCGTGCTGTCACAATGCGGCACGATCATCTCGATGCGCCTCAACAACGACCGCGATCAGGCCTTCGTCAAGGCCGCCATGCCCGAAGGCGCGCGCGGTTTCCTCGATTCCATCCCCGCCCTGCGCAATCGGGAGGCGATCATCTGCGGCGAAGGCGTCGCCGTGCCGATCCGCGTTGCGCTCGACAATCTGGAGGAGCATCGCCGCCCTGCATCGGGCGACCCCAGCTTCACCGAACTCTGGCGTCAATCCGGCAGCGAAGCGGACATATTGGAACGCACCATTACCCGCTGGCGCAACCAGGGACGGTAAACGGCCTTCAGCCCGCCGGCGCGATCCGTCCGGCCGGTTCGGCGTTGCTGTTCACCGTCTCGCGGCATTGTTCTTCATGTACCGGGACCAGCAGTCGCGCCTTGCGCCAGCCGCCGCGTGCATAGACGATCCACGCCAGCAGCAGCGACATGGACGATCCCGCCGGGAAGCTGAGCCAGAGCGCGTCAGCGCCCCATAGCGGGTAGGCCATGTGGTAAAAGCCCAGGCGGACGCCGAACAGGGTGAAAATCAGGATCAGCAACGGCGCGACCACCACGCCATTGGCGCGCATCACGCCGAACAGGATCATGGTGCAACCGAACAACAGGAAGCTCCAGCTCGCCAGCAACTGCATGTTCCACGCCGCCGCGATCGCGACCGCATTGTCCCCCAGGAACAGCGACAGCAGCGATTCGTGAAACAGCAGGATGATGACGATCATCGCCCCGGTGATCGCCAGCAGATAGCCTATGCCATAGCCGGTGATGCGGCTGATCCGGTCCCATCGGCCCGCACCCATATTCTGCGCCGCCATGGCGCTGACCGCCGCGCCCATCGCCATCGCCGGCATTTGGAGATAGGTCCATATCTGCTGCGCCGCGCCATAGGCGGCCGTCACCAGCAAGCCTTCGCGATTGACCAGCCCGATCATCACCAGCCCGGATGCGGACATGACGATCATCTGCAAACCCATGGGAAAGCCCTTGGCCAGCAACACGCGCATCTGGTCGGCGGCTGGCCACAAATAGCGCAATTCGCGCCCTCGCAGCCGCAGGGGCAAATCCCTGGCATAGATGAAGGCGACGACGCCGATCAGGCTGACGAAGCCCGCCGCCGCGGTCGCCGCGGCCGATCCGGCGATGCCATAGGCCGGGATCGGCCCCAGCCCCAGGATCAGCACCGGGTTGAGGATCAGGTCCACGGCCACGCTGACAATCATGAAAATCAGCGGGGTACGCGCGTCCCCGGCGCCGCGCAGCCCCATCATGATCATGACGACCAGCAGGGTCGCGGGCATGGCGAAGAAGATGACGCGCAGGTAAATCAGCGCCATGTCGAACGCTTCCGCCGGGGTCGCTAACAGCCGCAGCAGCGCCGGCGCACCGATCCAGCCCGCCAGCGCGACCGCCACGCCCAATATCGAACAGAAACCGACCGCCGATCCAAAGGCGCGCCGCGCCGTATCCAGGTCGCGCGCGCCCGTCGCCTGCGCGATCATCACGGTGGAGGCCATGCCGAACCCGAACACGACCGAAAACATCAGGAACATGATGATATTGGCGTTGGCGGTCGCCGCCAGCGCCTGCGCGCCCAGGAAGCGGCCGACCCAGATCGCGTTGATCGACCCGTTGAGCGACTGGAGGATATTGGACGCCAGCGTCGGAATGGCGAACATCAGCAGCACGCCGGCGATCGGCCCCTGCGTCAGGTCTTTTGCGCCCGGTCTGCTCGCTGCCATTGGCCTGCCTCTTCCCCTGTTTCAGGCTTGTGGGCGAATAGCCCCATGCCCCGTTCGCCCTGAGCCTGTCGAAGGGCCTTCCTTCTTCAACAAGAAGAAGGCTTCGACAAGCTCAGCCCGAACGGATTTTGCTTATGTCAGAAAAATCTACCCCAGCCGGTCCAATGCCGCCTTCAACCGTTCCGCCTCGGCGGTCTTTTCGGCATGGTCTTCACGCGCCTTGGCGACCGCTTCGGGCTTGGCCTTCTCGACGAAGCTCGGGTTGGACAGGCGACCGCCCAGACCATCCCGCTCCTTCTCCGCCGCGGCCAGCGCCTTGGCCAGGCGGGTCTTTTCCGCCGCGATGTCGATCACGCCTTCCAAAGGCAGGATGAAGGTCGCCTCATCCACCACGATCTGCGCCGCGCCGCCAGCGGGCGGTTCGCCAAAGGTCAGGCTTTCGACCCGGCCGAGCCGCGCCAGCGCCACGCCCTGACGGTCGAGTCGGCGATGCGTTTCTTCAGATGCATCGCGCACGATCACCGGCAGTTTCGCGCCCGGCGGCACGTTGAGTTCGGTCCGCGCCGTCCGCATCGCGCTCACCAGCCGGATCAGCCAGTCGATCTCCGCCTGCGCCTCGCTATCGACCGCCGCCAGCGCCTGCGGCCATTGCGCGACGATCAGGGCGTTCGCACGGTCGCCGGTCAGATGCCATAACTCTTCGGTTATGAACGGCATGAACGGGTGCAGCATCACCAAAATCTGGTCGAATGCCCAACCCGCGACGGCGCGCGTCTCATCGTCCATCGCGCCTTTGGTGAGTTCGATATACCAGTCGCAAAACTGGTCCCAGACGAAATGATAGATGGCGTTGGCGGCCGCATCGAAGCGCAGGTCGGCCAGCGCGGTGTCGATCGCCTGCACAGTCGCCACCGTCTCCGCGATGATCCAGCGGTTGACCGCCAGCGCCGCGGCGGGCGCCTCATGACTGGTCGATGCAGTCACGCCGTTCGACTGGAGGAAGCGCGCCGCGTTCCACAGCTTCGTCGCGAAGTTGCGATAGCCCTCGACCCGCTTTTCATCCATCTTCACGTCGCGGCCTTGGCTCTCCATCGCCGCCATGAAAAAGCGCAGCGCATCCGCGCCGAACTTGTCGATCAGGCCCAGCGGATCGACCACATTGCCCTTGGACTTGGACATTTTCTGCCCGTCCGCCGCGCGTACCAGGCCGTGGAGATAGAGTTTCTTCCATGGGACATCGCCCATGAACTCCATGCCCTGCATCGCCATGCGGGCGTCCCAGAAGAACAGGATGTCGAAGCCGCTGATCAGCAGGTCGTTGGGATAGTGGCGCGACAGCTTCTCGCTCTGCTCCGGCCAGCCCAGCGTGCCGAACGGCCAGAGCGCGGAGGAGAACCAGGTGTCGAGGACGTCGGGATCGCGTCGAAGCCGGATGATCTTATGATCGCTTCTCGCATCAGGATCAGCTGTAATCTCGATGTCAAAGTCAGCGGGATAAAATTTCCGCGCTAGGGCGAGTGCTTCATGCTCGGATTCAGCTACAAAAGGATAGTCATCCATTCGAGTCCGGGTGGTGGCAACCAACTCCCCTTGCGGGAACGCGACACGGATTATGTCACCGACTTGTGGGCGACCTTCGCCATCGAGCCTTGGCCCAAACCATGCCGGAATCTGATGCCCCCACCACAGCTGACGCGACACGCACCAGGGCTGGATATTCTCCATCCAGTTGAAGAAGGTCTTTTCCCATGTCTTGGGCACGATCTCGATTCTACCGTCGCGCACCGCCTGCATCGGCGCGACCGCCAGCTTCTCCGCATCGACATACCATTGGTCGGTCAGCCAGGGTTCGATTACCACGTTGGATCGGTCGCCAAACGGCGTCTGGATCGTGCGCGGCTCGAAATCGGCGAAGACCTCTTCGCCTTCCTTGTCCTTGGTGACATGCGGGACCAGCAGGCCCAGCGCCTTCATCTCCGCGACCACCGCCTCCCGCGCGCCATCCACGCCATCGCGCCTGAAGCGGTGCAACCCCAGAAAGCGGTCGGGGATCAGCCCATCGGCGGTCTGGACGAGATTGGCGTCGGCATCGAACATATTGAGCATGTCGCCAGCCTTGAAGCCCGCCCGCTTGCCCACGTCGAAATCGTTGAAATCATGCCCCGGCGTGATCTTGACCGCACCCGACCCCAGCGCCGGGTCGGCATGTTCGTCGGCCACGATCGCAAAACGCCGGCCGGTGATCGGCTGGAGAATCTCCTTGCCGATGACCGCCTTGTAGCGCTCGTCATCGGGGTGCACCGCGACTGCCATATCGGCCAGCATGGTTTCCGGCCGCGTCGTCGCAACGACGATATGGTCGCTGCCATCGGCCAGCGTCACGCCGTCCGCCAACGGATAGCGGAAGCGCCAGAAACCGCCCTTCGTCTCGACCGTCTCGACCTCCAGGTCCGAAATAGCTGATCGGAAATGCGGGTCCCAATTCACCAGCCGCTTGTCGCGATAGAGCAGGCCGCGCTTGTGCAACTCCACGAAGGTCTTGACGACCGCTCTGGAGAAACCCTCGTCCATGGTGAAGCGCTCGTTCGCCCAGTCCATCGAACAGCCCAGCCGCCGCAACTGGCCAGTGATGGTCCCGCCGCTTTCGGCCTTCCATTCCCACACCTTCGCGACAAATTCCTCGCGGGTGAAGTCGGTGCGCTTCTGCTGCTTGGCGTTCAACTGCCGCTCGACCACCATCTGCGTCGCGATGCCGGCATGATCGGTGCCGACCACCCATAGGGCATCCTTGCCGCGCAGCCGCTCGTATCGGATCACGATATCCTGCAACGTATTGTCGAGCGCATGGCCGATATGGAGCGACCCCGTCACGTTGGGCGGCGGGTTGACGATCGTAAAGGGCGTCGCGTCCGGCCGTTCGGGGCGGAACAGGCCGTTGCTTTCCCAATGCGCGTACCAGCGGGATTCGATATCGGTGGGGTCGAAGGTTTTCGGCAATTCGGTCATGGGAGCGCCCTTAAAGGGCCTTTCCGCTCCATTCCAGCGAAACTATCATCCGATCCAGCGCCAGATGCCTGCATCCCACCCGGCGAGCGGCATATGCGCCCAGGTGGCGGCCAGCCAGACGACCAGTCCGCCCGCCAACGTGTGCATCCCGAACCGCCCGAACCGCGCGTGCCCGGCCGCAATGGCGGCGAAGGGCCAATAGCTGGTCCGCGCCTCCCATTGCCGCCACATATCGGGCTTGAGCGCCGCCTTCTTGCGGTCCTGCAACGCCGCGCCGACCAGCGCCAGGATCAGGATCGCCAGCGCGACGATGATATTCTTGGCCACCGGATAGACAAGGATATGGCTGACGCTCCACAGCGCGAAGGACCACATCATCGGATGCCGGGTGATGGCGAACACGCCCTTCGCCTCGGCTGGCGCGCGCATCTGCCCATCGGGGTCGGGCATGGCGGGATTGCCGATCAACGACCCCATCAGCAGCATCGCCGCCAGCAGCATGATCGCACTCGCCAGCGCCCATAACCCATCGCCCACGCTCCACAACATAGTCGTTACGGGTTCGGAACGATAGGCCGTTACAAGCCAGCCCAAAGTAGCGAAGGCGACCAGCGAATAGAGCCCCAGAAACGCCTTTTCCCCCACCCGCGCCACAATCGGGCCGCGCAGCGGATGGGACAGAAGGAAATGCGTGCCTACAAAGGCCACCGCCGCGATCAGCACAATCGACATGTCGTTCTCCCAAACCGGCCCATGCCCTGTGTACCACGATTCACCTGTCTATCTTGCTGTCCACTTGTCGAGCCAGCCAAGCGCCTCACCATACCATTGCAGGGAGTTTTTCGGCTTCAAGACCCAGTGATTCTCATCTGGAAACACCAACAGCTTGGACGGAATGTCGCGCCGCTGGAGCGCGGCGAAGGCGGCCAGTCCCTGCGTGTAGGGAATACGGAAATCCTTCTCGCTCGTCACCACCAGCATCGGCGTCTTCCAAGCCGTCACATGGTTGACCGGGTTCCATTTCTCAAATTCGTCAGGCTTCTCATAATAGGGGCCGCCATGCTCCCATTCGTCGAACCACAATTCCTCGGTTTCATACGCCATGGCGCGGGCGTCGAACACGCCGTCATGCTGGACGATGCACTTGAAGCCATCGGCCCATTGGCCCTCGATCCAGTTCATCATATAGCCGCCATAGCTGGCCCCCAGCGCGCAGGCATTGCCGGCATCGATCGCGGCATCCCTCGCCGCGGCGGCGGCAAGGCCCAGCTTCAGGTCTTCCAGCGGCTTGCCGCCCCAATCCTTGTTGATGGCGTCGGTGAAGGCCTGGCCATAGCCGGTGCTCCCATGGAAATCGACGATCACCGCGGCATAGCCATGGGCGGCGAACGCCTTGGGATTCCAGCGATAGGACCAGCTATCGTTAAAGCTGCCCTGCGGCCCGCCATGGACCAGGAAGGCGACCGGCAGCTTGTTCACCGTGCCGCTGGCAGATGGGTTTAGCGGCTTGACGATCTGGCCCCAGACGGTGTCGCCATTGGCGCCCTTGAAGCTGAAGCGCTCGACCGACACGTCATCGACGCCCGCCAGCTTGCTCGCATTGACGCTGGTCAGGCGCACCGGCTTCCCCTTTGCCGGCATCTTCCAGAAATCCGCGGGCGACTGGATGCTGTCCATCGCATAGACGAAACCGCCCTTGGGCAACGGCACGACGCTACCCGCATGGCCTTTCTGCGTCAGGCGCGCCACCTTGCCCGACCCCGCATCGACCCGGAACACCGGGTTATCCAGCACGTCATTGGCGGTGACCAGCAACCCCTTGCCGTTCGCTTCCCAGGCGATCGACGCGACGGACCGGTCCCAGCCCTCGGTCAGCGCTCTCGTCGCGCCGGTGGCGATGTTGCGCAGCCTCAGCACCTGACGGTCGGCTTCATAGCCCGGCTGCTGCATCGCGACATAGGCCAGCCATTTGCCGTCCGGAGACACGGTCGGCAGCGTATCGGTCGCATCATTGGCGTCGGTCAGGTTGACGGGCGCAGCGCTGCCGTCCGCAGGCACCGCGAAAATGTCGAGATTGGTCGATAACGGCTCGATTCGTCCCGCCTCGCGCAGCGCGAAGAACAGCGTCTTGCCGTCCTTGCTCCACGCAATCTCCTCTGCCCCGCCAAAGGGCTTGGACGGACTGTCGCCGACCAGCCCGCCCATCACCGACACGGCCGGCCCTCCAGCGACCGGCATCACGAAGATTTGCGACCGCTGGCCGTCCGCCCATGTGTCCCAATGGCGCACGAACAACTGGTCATAGACGCGGCCCGACCCGGCTTCCTTGGGCGCATCAGGCTTTACGTCATCAATCGTCTTTGCGCCGACCGGCCGATCGGCCCAGAGCGCCACTTGGCTGCCGTCGGGGCCGAGCAAAAAGCCCGAAATGCCGCCCGGCACCTTGCTGATCTGCACCGGATCGCCACCGCTCAGCGCCACGCGCCACAATTGGTCGTCGCCGCTAGCGTTAGACTGGAAATAGAGCGCCGATCCGTCCGGCGAAAAGACCGGCGACGCTTCATTCTTGTCGGGCTTGGATGCGATCAGCTTCGGGGCATGCCCGGCCTTGCCGATGTCCAGCAGATAGAGGTCGATCCGCCCCTTGTTCGCCGCCAGGTCGGTGCTGCGCAACTGATAGGCCAGCCATTTCCCATCCGGCGACACGGCCGGGGCGGCTATGCGGTCCAGCGAAACCATATCGGCGGGCGTAAAGGGCCGGGCGAGGGCCGGCATGGGGCATGCGCCCAGCGCAGTAGCGGCCAGCGCAGCGGTGAGGATTTTCTTCATGACACAGGCTTTCCAAGTCGATCGCCCTGCCCCGTCACGGCCGGATGGGGCGGCGGGCGATGCGGATGATGGCCATGGCCTAAACCCGCACTGCGATCCCGACAAGGGCGTGCGTCGCGGCGGGATCAGGCAGCGATACGCTCCGCCTTGGCGAAGGCATCCAGCTTGGCATGACAGGCGGCGCGCAGCCCCTCGTCCATCCATCCGGCATTAAAGGCGTTGCGCTGCAATCGCACCAGTTCCGCCTTGGTCAGCGCGCTGTGGGCCTGCGCCTTGACCAGCACTTCATTGAGATATTCGCTGCCCATATAGGCCGGATCGTCGGAATTGATGGTGATGTTGAGGCCCGCGTCGATCATCCCGCGCACCACGTCGACCGGCGGCGCATCGCCGCGCACGGTGCCGGAAAAGGTCGGGCAGACGGTGAAATATAGGTTGCGCGCCTTGGCCGCCGCGATCAGTTCCGGCGACTCCAATATATTGCCGCCATGGTCGATCCGGTCGATGCGCAGGTCCACGATCGCCTGGCGCAGATGCTCGATGATATCCTTCTGATTGAGGTCGCAATGCGCCGTGACCTTCAGCCCCGCGGCGCGCGCCTTGGCGAAATGGGCGGCGAATTTGATCGGTGGATGATCCTTCTCGTCCGAATCCAGCCCGACCGCGACCAGTTGATCGCGGAACGGCAGCGCCGCGTCCAACGCCGTCATCGCCGATTCCGCCGACAGGTCACGCACGAAACAGAGGATGAGCTGCGACCCGATCCCCAATTGCGCGGCGGCCGCCGCCCGCGCGCGGGTAATGCCGCCGATCACCGCGGCCATCGGCACGCCGCGCTTCAAATGCTCCTGCGGGTCGAAGAAGATTTCGGCGTAGAGAATGTTCTGCGACGCCGCCTTGGCCAGATAGGCATAGGCCAGATCATAGAAATCCTGCTCGGTGCGCAGCACCTTCATGCCGTCATAATAGATGGCCAAGAAGCTGGGTAGATCATGATAAAGATAGCTGGCCTTCATCGCGGCGACATCGGCGAAGGGCAGGTCCAGCCCGTTGCGCTGCGCGAGCGCGAACTTCATCTCCGCTTCCAGCGTGCCTTCCAGATGGACATGATATTCCGCCTTGGGCATCGCGGCGATGAAGCGGGCCATGTCGGCCGAAGCACCGTCGTCCGATGCCGCCCAGGCCGGCGCGGCGTTGATCCAGGCGGCCAAAGGGGCGGCCAACAGGCCATGGACTATCGCGCGCCTGCTGAACATCGATCATCACCCCCTTAAAACCCGGCCTTCTATCCGGGGATCGGGGTGCGCCTGTCCATCATGGAATATCGGACGGGCTGACGCAAAAAAGGGAGCGGGCCTGGTTTAGCGGCCAGTGATGCGCGCGATTTCCTTGGCGACCATCTCTTCGACCAGCCCAGGCAGGCGCTGGTCCAGCCAGTCCTTCAGCATCGGCTTGAGCATCGAGCGGACAAGGCCATCGAGCGTATTGTCCTGCCCATCCTTGGGCGCGACCAGCATGGAGGACAGGGCCGAGAGCGAGTGGCGTGCGGCCACTTCGCTTTCGACCGACAGGATCGAGTCGTCGCCGGGCACGCTCGCGCTCACGGGCGCGGCTGCGGCAGCTTTGGGAGCAGGCATGACAATCTCCTCCGCGACCTCGTCGGTCAGTTCCAGTATTTCTTCGACCGTAACGGGCACGGGCGCTGCAACGGCCTTGGCCTCGGCGCGCGTGCGACGCGGGGCAGCCTGCACCGCTTCCTCGCCTTCTTCGGCGATGATCCGCTTGATGGACGAGAGTATCTCTTCCATCGAGGGTTCCTTGGTCATGTCACCCATGGATAGTCCCCGTCCAAAATCCATTGCGCATCCTTAACCCGTAAGATTACCCGGCCGGGTTAACAAGCGGTTAAGGCTGCTGCGAAGCGGGTTCGACATTGGCGTTTTGCGCGGGCGTGTCAACGGTCCGCGTGGCGACGGGCGTCGGCTTGGGATCGAAGCTCCAATCCAGCCACTTGCCCTTCACCCGTTCATAATTGACCATCGGGTCATAGAGCGTGCCGCTCTCCAGCCCCAGATCGTCGGCTTCGGCATGGCCCATGGCCGCGATGACGCTGAAACCCGCAACATAGGCGTTGCGCTGCGCCGTCACCAACTGAACCTTGGCGTTCAACGCTTCCTGTTCGGCGTTCAGTATGTCGAGGATCGTGCGACTACCGACCGAATTTTCCGCCTGCACGCCTTCCAGCGACAGATTGGCAGCCTCGACCGCCTTGCGATTCGATTCGATGCTCTCCAGCGATGCCTGCCAGCTGGCATAGGCGGCGCGCGTCTGGGAAATGACGCTGCGCTCCACCTCGATCTCGCGCTCGATCGCCTGCGATTCGAGCGCCTGATTCTGGCGGACCTGCGCGGCCGGACGACCACCCTGATAGAGCGGGATGGTCAGCTGGACGCCAGCGGTGGCTTGCTTGTTGATCTGTGGCCCTTCCACAGAATTGCCATCCGCATCCTGCGCCGTGCCACCCAGCGTATGCAGGTAATTGGTATAACCCGCCGTCGTGAAGCCCGACAGCGTCGGCAGGCGCCCGGCGCGCGCCACCTTCACGTCATAGCCTGCGGCGATCCGGTTCTTCTTGGCCGCCAATATGTCCGGATTGTCGTTCAGCGCGACCTGCACCGCGGCGACCGGCGTAGCGGGCAGGCCCGGCAGCGCGGGCGGCGGTTCCAGCGCGTCGGGGGCGTCCCCCACCAGCGCGATATAATTTTCACGGCTGGTGATCAGATTGGCTTGCGCAATCTGCAAGTCGGACCGGGCCAGCGCCAGCCGCGACTGCGACTGGGCCACGTCGGTCCGGGTCAGGTCGCCGACTTCGAATCGGTCGTTGGTCGCCTGGAGATTGACCTCCAGCGCACGCACATTGGACTGGTTCAGCGACACGATCGCGCTGTCGCGGATCACATCCATGTAAGCGCCCACGGTCTGCGAAAAAATGCTCGCTTCCGTCCCGCGCAAATTGGCCTGCCCAGCCTCCACGCGCGTCTTGGCCGCCTTCACCCCGTTGCGCACCGAACCCCCCGAATAGATCGGCACGTTCAGCTGCGCCTGCGCATTCACCGTCCGCTGCGGCGACGTGAAGCTGATCGTGGGCTTGAGGATGCTTTCGGAAAAACTGCCCGACACGTCCACGCCGGGTCGGCCCGCCGCCTTCTGGATCGGCACATTTTCGTCGGTCGCGCGCTGCCCCGCGCGCGCGCCGGTCAGCGTCGGGTTGGACGCATAGGCCTTGGCCAGCGCGCTCTGCAACGTCTCGGCCTGAACAGCGCTGGTCAGGGCGCCGCCAGTCAAGGCAGACGACAGCAACAGCAACGCGGCTGCGGCATGATGCCGATAAAAAATGCGCTGCGCCGTCATCTGTCCCCGCCCATCATTTTTTAGAAAACAAATCCCTTGGGTGCGCCAAAACCGGGCAACACCACCATTTCGATATCGACCAGGCTGCTCAGCCCCAGCACGCCGCCGATCACCCGGCCGCTGCTCAGGCGCGTGACGCCCCGATCAACGATTCCCGTCACCACGCGGGCGTCTTCGGCAAGCTGCTGAACGAGCGCCGCGGGGACTTCCTCCACCGCACCGTCGATGAACAAAAGGTCATAGGGCGCGCCATCGGCTGCACAGGCGGTAAGCGCGCCGCGCACGACCGTCACGCCGGGTAGCGCGATCTCCGCCCCGCCCTCTTCCTCGACCGCCGTCACCTGCGCGCCCAGTTCGGACAGCAGCGCCGCGGCATAGCCGGTCGCCGCGCCGATCAGCAGCACCTTGTCGCCCGGAACGACCTGCGCTTCATTAAGCAGCCGCCCCGTCACCAGCGGCGGATTGAGCGAACGCCCCCCGGCCAGCGGAATGGGACGGTCGATATAGGCCATGGCACGGCGCTGCGCGGGCACGAAATCCTCGCGCGGCACCTTCGCCATCGCGGCGATGACACGCTGGTCGCCCACGTCGCTGGTGCGCAACTGGCTTTCGACCATGGCGGCCCGCATCGAAGAATAGTTCTGCTCGGTCACGATAGTTCCTCGCTTGTCCGGGGGGCTTGGCACAACTGTATTGGCAATGCAATACAGTAAGGGGATCATCGGACCTCTAAATCAGCGCGCGCCCCGCGCCAAGCGGCTTTGCGCGAGGGTCGATAAGAATCTTGACGCCGCCGCCCCATCCCCCGCTTGACTTTGCATCCAAAGCCGCACATTTGCGGCCACCCACTTGTCGAGGCCCGATGGCGGAGTGGTTACGCAGAGGACTGCAAATCCTTGCACGCCGGTTCGATTCCGGCTCGGGCCTCCATCTTCTTCCTTCTCGACTTGTTCCGCCGCTCCCGTCTAAGAGGGCGGCATGATGAAGCTGTTCATTGGCAACAAAGCCTATTCGAGCTGGTCCCTGCGCGGCTGGCTGGCGTGCAAATTGTCCGCCCTCCCGTTCGAGGAGGTGGTCGTCCCCCTCTATGACGAAGCCTGGGAGAAACGGCGCGAGGGCGACGAGTTCGCGCCTTCCTCCGGCAAGGTTCCGATCCTGTGGGATGGCGACGACGTCGTCGTGTGGGACAGCCTAGCCATCGTCGAATATCTCAATGAAAAGACGGATGGCGACCTGTTCTGGCCGACCGATCCCGCCGCCCGCGCCATGGCCCGGTCGATGGCGGCCGAAATGCACAGCAGCTTCGCCGCGCTGCGCCGCGAGCACAGCATGAACATCCGGCAGATCTATCCCGCCGTGCCGCCGTCCGAGCCTGTCGCGCAGGACATCGCTCGGATCATGCAACTCTGGGCACAGGCCCGCGCCCGCTATGGCGGCGACGGCGATTTCCTGTTCGGGGAGTTCGGCGCGGTGGACCTGATGTTCGCGCCCGTCGTCACCCGCTTCATCACCTATCAGCTGCCCGTCGCCCGTTTCGCGCAGGCCTATATGCACGCCGTCATCTCCCATCCCTGGATGCAGGAGTGGATCGGTGGTGCCCAGGCGGAGGATTGGGTGATCGACCGGTTCGAAGTTCCGCCGCAGACGGTGTGAGGCCATGAGCGAAACGCCGGAAACCGACACGCCCAAGGAAGCGCGCGCCGCCGAAGCCGCCGCGATTCGCCGCCGCTGGATCACGCTGGGCGAGATACTCGCCGTGCTGGCGGTCGGCATCTCCGCCCTCACCCTCTATCTCAACTGGGCGGACAAGAAGGACGAGCGCGCCGAAAAGGCGGCGGAAAGCCGCAAGGCGTCCGGCCGCGCCGCCATACTGGTACTGAACGCCGATTCGGTGAAGGACGACCGGATCGTGCTGAAGGCCACCGACCCCGATCAGGTCATTCAGAGCCAGACCATCCTCTTCCCCCGCGCGCTCGGTATCGGGCCGGTCGATACCACCGGCGATCCGCGGATCGAGGCGGACTGGTTCGACAGTGCGCTCAAAAAGGCGCGGGCCAAGGCGAAGCTGCCCGACGACAGCGTGGGCGACGAACGGCTGCCCGTCGCCATCACCACCCGCTTCGTCGTGGGCGGCGACACGCATGAGAATGTCGCGCTCTACGACATCGGCTATGGCATAGCGGGCCGCTGGATCGCCGGGCACAGCCTGGCGCTGCGCGGCCTGTCACGGGTCGAAACCCTCAAGCCCGACAGCGCCCAGGCCAGGGTCGACGCCCGCTGGGCGCGCCTTAGCGGTCAATAGCCCAAGTCCTGCTTCGTCGCCTGAAACCGCAAAACCACTTGTCTTGCGGCCATGAAACGGGTGCAAGGCCCGCGCAGGGTTGTTGAACATCATAATAAGGACAAGCGGGCGCCATGAGCCTGATGGGATCGATCGACATCTTCCATGCCATTGCCGGCCTGCTGGTCGGCGTGCTGGTGGGCGTGACCGGCGTGGGCGGCGGCTCGCTGATGACGCCGCTGCTGGTGCTGATGTTCGGCGTCAGTGCCAAGACCGCCGTGGGCACCGACCTGCTCTTCGCCGCCCTGACCAAGATCGTCGGATCGGCCGTTCATGGGAAACGCGACACGATCGAGTGGCCGATCGTACGGCGCATGGCCGCGGGCAGCGTGCCGGCCGCGCTCGTCACGCTGCTGGCGCTCGGCTGGATCGGCGATGTCGGCCAATCGACCGAAAATATCATCCTGATTGCGCTCGCCTCGCTGCTGGCGCTGACGTCGGTCGCGGTGATCGGCCGCAAATGGCTGTTCCGTCATCGCGGCGACCTGGGATCGACCCACTCGGCGGGCACCACCTTCTACGGCACCACCGCGCTCGGCGCGTTGATCGGCGCGGCCGTTTCACTCTCCTCGGTCGGCGCGGGGGCGATCGGGGTGACGGTGTTGCTGTTCCTTTATCCACGCCTGCCCATGGCGCGCATCGTGGGGTCCGACATCGCCCATGCCGTGCCGCTGGCGCTGATCGCCGGGACCGGCCACTGGCTGATGGGCGACGTCAACTTCGTGCTGCTGATGAACCTGCTGATCGGGTCGATACCCGGCGTGATCGTCGGCAGCTATCTGTCGTCCCACGCCCCCGACAAGGTGCTGCAACCCCTGCTCGCCGCGGTGCTGGCCATCTCTTCCTGGCAACTCTTCGTCAAGGCGCGCACGCCCGCCCCGGTGAAGGTCGAAGCGCCGGTGATGGCGAAAGCGCACTGACATGAAAAAGCCCGGCCCTCGCAGACGAGGACCGGGCTTTTTAGGCTCGAAAGGATCGTGGCTTTAGCCGACAATCTCTTCCGGCTTGAAGAAATAGGCGATCTCGATCGCGGCATTTTCTTCGCTGTCAGACCCATGGACCGAATTGGCTTCGATCGATTCGGCCAGTTCCTTGCGGATCGTGCCGGCGTCGGCATTGGCGGGGTTGGTGGCGCCCATGACGTCACGGTTGCGCTGCACGGCGTTTTCGCCTTCCAGCACCTGGACTACGACCGGGCCGGAAATCATGAAGGCGACCAGGTCGGCAAAGAAAGGCCGTTCCTTGTGAACGCCATAGAAGCCTTCGGCCTGCTCGCGGCTCATGCGGATGCGCTTGGAAGCGACGATGCGAAGCCCTGCTTCCTCCAGCATCTTGGCGACCGCGCCGGTCAGGTTGCGACGGGTCGCGTCGGGCTTGATGATCGAAAAGGTGCGCGTGACGGCCATGGCCCTCGAAACTCCAGATTGTTGGGAATGCTGGGCGCGCCTTTAGACGCGGCGGGGCCGGGCCGCAAGGGGCTTAACCCTGGCCATGCGTCAGGCCATTTGCACCCATTTGCGGCCGTCCTGCTTGAAATAGCGCGAAACCGTCTCCTCGCGCTTCGACAGTATCCGCCAACTGGCCCGCGCACCGTCGACCGTATCATCGTCGAAGAAGTAGAAGGCCCGCTCAAACCCCAGCGCTTCGTCGCGCCAGATGCCGTCCGCCAGCGCGATGTGCGCCGCACCGTTCAACGCCTCGCACGCTTCGCTCAGCAGGATCGGCTGCGCCGCCTCGCCGCCCTCACCCGCCCGGCCATGCGCCAGGAAGCTTTCGGGCGGCCCGGCCCACAGCCCCGCAGAAATCCGCTCCAGCCGATCCGGCTCCTGCGCCACCACCAGCAGCCGCGCGCCCAGGTCCAGGATGCGCGCCGCGATTGCGGGCAACACCTGGTCCACCGGATCGCGGCTCAGCTGGTAGAAATCGACCTGCATGTGCTTCCCTATCGGACCAGGATCAAGCCTCGAACTTGTCCGCGACCAGCCGGTCGATCAGGCGCACGCCATAGCCGGTGGCACCCTTGTCCCAGGTCGCGCCCGGCTTGTCCGACCACACCATCCCGGCGATGTCGAGATGCGCCCACTTCACGCCCTCGTCCACGAACCGCTTGATGAACTGGGCGGCGGTGATCGAACCGGCGTAACGCCCGCCGATATTCTTCATGTCGGCGATCGGGCTGTCGATCATCTTGTCATAGGCCGCCGCCAGCGGGAAGCGCCACAGCTGGTCGCCGCTCGCCTTGCCCGCCGCGGTCAGGTCTTCCGCCAGGCCGTCGTCATTGGCGAACAGGCCACCATATTGATCGCCCAGCGCCACGATCATCGCGCCAGTCAGCGTGGCCAGATCAACTAGCACCTCGGGCGCATAGGTCTTCTGCGCCCAGGTGATCGCGTCGCACAGCACCAGCCGCCCTTCGGCGTCGGTATTCAGCACCTCGATCGTCTGCCCGGACATCGACGTCACGATGTCTCCGGGGCGCTGGGCATTGGCGTCCGGCATATTTTCAACGAGGCCACAAATGCCCACGACCCGCGCCTTCGCCTTGCGTCCGGCCAGCGCCTTGATCGCACCCGCGACCGCGCCCGCGCCGCCCATGTCCCACTTCATGTCTTCCATACCGGCCGCTGGCTTGATGGAGATGCCGCCAGTGTCGAAGGTCACGCCCTTGCCGACGAAGACCACTGGCTTTTCGACGGTGCCATTGGTGCCGTCCCATTCCAGCGCCAGCAGCCGCGCTTCGCGCACCGACCCCTGCGCCACGCCCAGCAGCGCGCCCATGCCCAGTTCTTCCATCGCCGCCTTGTCGAGGACGGTGATCTTCACGCCCAGTTCGGCGAGATGCTGGCAGCGCTCGACGAAGCTTTCGGGATAAAGAATATTGGCCGGCTCCGACACCAGCTCGCGGGTAAAGGCGATGCCGGCGGCAACCGCAGCCAGCCTTTCCCATGCCGCATCCGCGCCGGCCGCAACCAGCGTGATCGTCTTCAACGTCGGCTTCGCCTTTTCGGGCTGGCGCGTGCGATAGGTGTCGATCCGCCAGCCGCGCAGCAACGCGCCAAACGCCAGATGCGCCGCCTGCTCGCCGCTCGCGCCGCCGAAAAATTCGACCGCGGCATGGATCGCGCCGCTGGTCGCCAGCTTGGCGGTCAGCGCCGCGCCCGCTTTCTCCACGTCCAGTTCGCTGCCCGCGCCTATGCCCAGCAACAGTACGCGCAGCGTCTTGCCACCTTCATCCACGAAACTTTCGAAGCTCGTCCCCGCCTCGCCGGTGAAGCGCGACGCGGTCGCGCCCGCCGCCAGGGTTGGCGCGGCCGACAGCGGCAGTGTGTCGAACCCGCCTTTGGGCACGGCGAAGACCAGCGTGTCGGCATCGGGGCGGGTCGGGCTGAACTGGATATCCATCGGGGTTCTTGTCCTCTTGTCTCTGCGGCGGGCAAAGCCGCGCTCTTGTCCGTCAGATAGTGCGGCTTTCCCCGTCTGGCAAAGCCGTTCGACCGATTTCCAGCCAAAGATGCGCGACGGGCGATTGCGGACGGGCAATCAGTGCGATAGGCGGGACGGCAATATGCGCCCCGTTGATGAGGCCTCACCGCTTGCAAACCGTTCCGTTCCCCTTCTCCGTCCGCCATGCCCTTATGGCCGGCGCGATGCTACCCGTCTTCCTGCTGGCCCCCGCGGCACTGGCGCAGCAGCTGAACGAGCCTGTCGCCCCGATCAGCGCGCCCGACGCGCCGATGCCGGAGAATGACGACCAGATCGGCTTTGCCGCCGATGCGCTGCAATATGACAGCAACAGCGAAGTCGTCACCGCCGACGGCAATGTGCAATTGCTGCGCGACGGCAACCGGCTGCGCGCCGACAAGGTCGTGTGGAACCGCACCAGCGGCAAGGTGGAGGCGATCGGCAATGTCTCGATCGTCGATCCCGAAGGCAATATCGCCTATGGCGACCGCATCGACGTCACCGATACGCTGAAAGACGGCGCGGTCGACAATATGCTGCTGGTGCTTCAGTCGGGCGGTCGCCTGGCGTCGGTCAAGGGCACGCGGGCCGACGGCATCTATACGCTCAACCGCGCCACCTATACCGGCTGCGCGGTAGAGGATAGCAAGGGTTGCCCCAAGGAACCCACCTGGCAGATCAACGCCATCCGCGTGATCTACGACCCAGTGCGGCAGCGCGTGACGTACAAGAACGCCAATATCGAACTATTCGGCCTGCCGCTAATCCCCTTGCCCGGCCTGTCCCACCCGGTCGGCGATGGCGGCAGCAGCGGCCTGATGGTGCCCAACCTGCGCTACGACCGGAACAACGGCTTCGAAATCGCGCTGCCCTATTATTTCAAGCTGGCGCCCAATCGCGACATCACTGTCACGCCGCATGTCTATACCGACACGCTGCCGATGCTGGAGGCCAATTACCGCCATCTCTACGATCGCGGTGCCTATCAGGTCACCGGCTTCATCACCCATGGCAGCCGCGTGGCCACCAGCGACAGCAGCGTAGGCACGACTCCGGCGGCATCCGAAAAGGATATTCGCGGCTATCTCGATGCCAGTGGCAAGATGCAGTTGTCGCCCGAATGGAGCCTGGACGGTTCGCTCCGCTTCGCCACCGACCGCACCTTCCTGCGCCGCTACGACATCAGCCGCGACGATCGGCTGCGTTCGACGCTGGGCGCGCAGCGGATCGGCGACAACAGCTATTTCTCGATTCGCGGCTGGGCGGTGCAGACCCTGCGTCAGGGCGATTCGCAGGGGCAGACCCCGATCGCGCTGCCGGTCATCGACTATCGGCTGCGGCTGAAAGACCCGCTGCTGGGCGGCATACTCCAGTTGCAGGCGAACACGCTCGCCATCACCCGCACCAGTGGTCAGGATACGCAGCGCGCCTTCGCCGCGGCCGAATGGAACCTGCGCACGCTGACCGGCCTGGGGCAGGAAGTCACCTTCACCGGCTATCTGCGCGGCGACGTCTATCACAGCAGCGACAACGCCCTGACCTCGGTCGTCAGCTATGCCGGCGATCCGGGCTGGCAGGCGCGCGGCATCGCCGCCGCCGCGGTGGACATGCGCTGGCCCTTCGTCGGCGAAGCCTTTGGCGGCGTGCAGCGCATCGCCCCGCGCGTGCAGATCGTCGCCGCGCCGCACCTGGCCAACCTGTCGCTGCCCAATGAGGATGCCCGCGCCGTCGATCTGGAGGACAGCAACCTCTTCGCGCTCAACCGTTTCGCGGGCTATGACAGGTTCGAGGATTCAAGCCGTATCACCTATGGTCTGGAATATAGCCTGGCGCTGCCCAACTTCTTGCTCGAAGCCAATGTCGGCCAGAGCTACCGGATCGACAATCGCCCTGCCATTCTGCCCGACGGCACCGGCCTGTCCGACCGCACGTCCGACATCGTCGGCCGCACCACCGTCCGCTACAAGGATTTCCTCGCCCTCACCCACCGCTATCGGGTGGACAAGGACAATCTGTCGGTTCGCCGCAATGAAATCGACGCGACCGTCGGCACGAAGAAAACCTACGCCATGGTCGGCTATCTGCGGCTCAACCGCGATGTCGCGTCGGGGCTGGAGGATTTGCAGGACCGCGAGGAGTTGCGCCTGGGCGGCCGCGTCCAGTTTGCGCGCTTCTGGTCGGTGTTCGGATCGACCGTGATCGACCTGACCGATGCGAAGGAAGCGCCCAACAGCACATCGGACGGCTACGAACCCGTCCGCCACCGCCTCGGCGTCGCTTATGAGGATGACTGCCTCACCCTCGGCCTCACCTGGCGCCGCGACTATCAGGCCAATGGCGACGCGCGAAAGGGCAATGGCTTCCAGCTACGGCTAGCTTTCCGCAATATTGGCATATAAGGAACAGGCTCCCGCCTACCGTCAGGACTGGTTAAGGCGGACCAGCGCATCACGCGCCGGTTCGTATTGGAGATTTTTGCCGACGATGCTGCCTGTCGCTCCCTCGCCCACCAGCCTGTTTCATGGCGTCCGCTCGGGCCTTCGCACCTTGCTCCTGTCCTCGGCGCTGCTCAGTGTCGGCGTCCAGCCGCTTCTCGCCCAGACGGTCGATGACGATGGCGGCGTCGGCGCGCAGCAACTCAACCTGCCCAAGGACGTCACCGTCTTTGGCAAGAGCGACCCCAATATTCGCAAGGCGACGGCGATCGTCAACGGCCGGATCATCACCGGGACGGACATCGACCAGCGCTTGGCGCTCATCATCACCGCCAATGGCGGCAAGGTGGAGGAAGCGGAAAAGGAGCGGCTGCGCGTCCAGGTTCTGCGTAACCTGATCGACGAAACGCTCCAGATCCAGGAAGCCGCCGCCAACGACATCAAGGTCGATCCGGCCGAAGTGCAGCAAAGCTATGAGCGCGTAGCGGCCAATTTCCGCCAGTCGCCGACCCAGTTCGACGGCTATCTGCGCGAAAAGGGCAGCTCGGCCGCCAGCATCAAGCGCCAGATCGAGGGCGAACTGGCCTGGAGCCGCCTGCAACGCCGCAATATCCAGCCGTTCGTCAACGTGTCCGAAGACGAAGTGAAGTCGGTGGTCGATCGCCTCAATGCCGCCAAGGGCGCGGACGAATATCGCATCGGCGAAATCTATCTGTCGGCGACGCCTGAAAATCACGACCAGATCGTCGCCAATGCTCGCAATATCATCGAACAGATTCAAAAGGGTGGCAGCTTCCCCGCCTATGCCCGGCAGTTTTCCGAAGCGTCGACCGCCGCGGTCGGCGGCGACCTGGGCTGGGTCCGTCCCGCGCAGTTGCCGCCCGAACTGGCGCAGGCCGCGACCGGGATGCAGGTCGGCCAGATCGCCGGCCCGATCGACGTCGCGGGCGGCGTGTCGCTGGTCTACGTGATGGACAAGCGCAAAGTGCTGACCGCCGATCCGCGCGATTCGCTGCTCAGCCTGAAACAGCTTTCGGTGCTTTTCCCCAAGGGCACGACGAAGGAACAGGCCAGCGCCAGGGCCGCCAGCTTCGCCGCCGCGATCAAGGAGATCAAGGGTTGCGGCCAGGCCAATGAGGTCGGTTCGAAGATCGGCGCCGACGTGGTCGACAATGACAATGTGAAGGTGCGCGACCTGCCGCCGCAGTTGCAGGACATTTTGATGAACCTGCAGGTGGGCGAATCGACACCGCCCTTCGGGTCGATCGACGATGGCGTGCGCGTGCTGGTGGTCTGCGGCCGCGACGATCCGGCGTCGGCCAACGCCCCCAACGCCGAACAGATTCAGGCGCAGTTGGAAGAAGAACGGGTCAACAAGCGCGCGCGCATCTACCTGCGTGACCTTCGTCGTGATGCGGTCATCGAATATAACTGACGCTACGCCTCTCGCACCCTTTGCGGTGTCGCTCGGCGATCCCGCCGGGATCGGGCCGGAGATCGTCGCGAAAAGCTGGGTAATGCGCGAAGCGCGCGGCCTGCCGCCCTTCTTCGCAGTGGGCGACGCCGCGTCGCTGCGCGCGGTGTGGCTGGGGCCGATCGCGATGATCGGATCGCCGGAGGAGGCCGCCGGTGCGTTCGGCACGGCGCTGCCCTGCCTCCAGGTCGCCGAAGCGGGACCGATCGTACCGGGCAGCCCCAGCATCGACGGTGCCCGCACCGCTTTCCAGGCGCTCGAAGTCGCGGTCGGGCTCGCGCGTCAGGGGTCCGCCGCCGGGATCGTGACTGCCCCGGTGGGCAAGGAACAATTGTACGGTGTGGGCTTCACCCATCCGGGCCAGACCGAATTTGTCGCCGAACGCTGCGGCGTGTCGCCCCATAATGCGGTGATGATGCTGGCCGGGCCATCGTTGAAGGTCGTGCCGATCACCATCCATATTCCGCTGGCGCAGGTGGCTTCGGCGCTGACGATCGACCTGATCCGCGCCCGCGCGCTGACCACGGCCAAGGGATTGCAGCGCAATTTCGGCATCGCCCGCCCGCGCCTGGCCGTGGCGGGGCTGAACCCCCATGCCGGCGAAAATGGCGCGCTGGGTCGGGAGGAGATCGAGGTGATCCGCCCCGCGATCGATCTGTTGCGCGAAGACGGCCTCGACATTGTCGGCCCGCTCGCCGCCGACGGCATGTTCCATGCGCGCGCCCGCGAAACCTATGACGCCGCGCTCTGCATGTATCATGATCAGGCGCTGATCCCGATCAAGACGCTGTATTTCGATGAAGGCGTCAACATCACGCTGGGCCTGCCGATCGTGCGCACATCGCCCGACCATGGCACCGCCTTTGGCATCGCCGGCACCGACAGCGCCAATCCCGGCGCGATGATGGCTGCGCTCAAGATGGCGGCCGAAGCCGCGCGCGCCCGCATCGCCCATGGCTGACACCCGCCCAGCATTGCCGCCTCTACGAGAGGTAATTGCACGCCACGGCCTCGCCGCCAGCAAGGCGCTGGGCCAGAATTTCCTGCTCGACGAACAACTGCTCGACCGGATCGCCGCCATCCCCGGCACGCTCAACGACGCGCCAGCTTTCGAAGTCGGCCCTGGTCCCGGTGGCCTCACTCGCGCGATTCTGCGCGCCGGCGCAAAGCTGGTCGCGGTCGAGCGGGATCGCCGCTGCCTGCCCGCGCTCGCCGAATTGGAGGAGGCCTTTCCCGGTCAGCTCCGCGTCATTTCCGGCGATGCGATGGCGATCGACGCCCATGCCGAGGCGGGGACAGGCGCCCATATCATCGCCAACCTCCCCTATAATGTCGGCACGCCGCTGCTGGTCGGCTGGCTGTCCGCCGACTGGGGGCCGCTGCCCTGGTGGTCCAGCCTGACGCTGATGTTCCAGATGGAAGTGGCCGAGCGCATCGTCGCCAAGGCCGGCTCCGACCATTATGGCCGCCTCGCCGTCCTGTCCCAGTGGCGCAGCGACGCGAAGATCGCGATGAAGGTGCATCGCAGCGCCTTCACCCCCCCGCCCAAGGTGATGTCGGCCGTGGTCCACATCACTCCCAAGCCAGCGCCCGACGGGGTGCAGCTCAAATTTCTCGAACGCCTCACCGCCGCCGCCTTCGGCCAGCGCCGCAAGATGATGCGCCAGAGCCTAAAGGGGCTACCTGGCGCGCTCGAAGCGTTGGACAGCCTGGGCATCGACCCGCAACGCCGCGCCGAAACCGTCAGCGTGGAAGAATTTGTCGCCATCGCGCGGATATTGAGCCGTTAAATCCGAACCCCTTATTCAGCCAATCCGTTCGTGCTGAGTAGAGACTGAGCCTGTCGAAGGCTCGTATCGAAGCATCGTCTGGAAAACCCATGTCCCGCCTGATCCTGTTCAACAAACCCTATGACATGCTGTCGCAATTCACCGATCGCGGCACCGACACCGCGCGCGCGACTCTGTCCGACTGCATCGCCGTGCCGGGCGTCTATCCCGCCGGCCGGTTGGACCGCGACAGCGAAGGGCTTTTGCTGCTGACCGACGACGGGCGGCTCCAATCGCGCATCGCCGATCCCAAATACAAGACCGCGAAAACCTATCTGGCGCAGGTCGAGGGCGACGTCACCGAAGCCGCGATCGCCGCGCTCCGCCGCGGCGTGGACCTCAAGGACGGCCTCACCCGCCCGGCCGATGTCGAACGGATCGACGATCCGGGCCTATGGGCGCGCAATCCGCCGATCCGCGTGCGCAAGGCGATCCCAGATAGCTGGATCAGCCTCACCATCCGCGAAGGCCGCAACCGGCAGGTGCGCCGCATGACCGCTGCGGTCGGACACCCCACCTTGCGCCTCGTCCGTTGGCGCATCGGCGACTGGACGCTAGACGGGTTGCAGCCGGGCGAATGGCGTGAGGTTCAGGTCGACTGATCGGCCCCGCCGGGCGGACGGATCAGGCGCTTGCCCTTGGTCCGGCTTGTCAGGTGATATTGCCCGCACCGGTCGCAACGATAAAAGCGCAGCGGCACGCTGCCTGCCAGTGCCGCCGCCAGGGCCGCCTCCTGCGACCCGAACCGCCGCTTGCGCGCACAGATGCTCAGCCGCGTGCGAATCGCTCAGTCCTCGGACAGGAAGCTGACGCTGCCCTCATTGTAGAGCGTGGCCACCAAAGCCATCGCCGCGTCAGTGCCAGCCAATGCCGGATCGATCACGATACTGTCCGCCGCGCAAATCTGCCGCGCCAGCACTGCCACATCGCCGCTGCAATCATGGCTCTCGCCATCGACGAAGAACGTCACCGCGCCCTCCCCCGCTGCCACGAAGGCGAAGCGGCTCGCCGGATTGCGGCACAGGGCGACGCCCTCTGCCACCAATGCCTGCACATGATCGACCGCGATCGGCTCTTCAGGCCGAAAGTCCAGTTCGGGATATTTGCGCTCGCTATTATATTCACCAAACCACCGCGCAAAGGCAGCCCGATCGTTCAAAGCCTCCGCCACCATCGCCTGCAACCGCGCCAGCGCCGCCGCGCCGATCTCGCCCGGATTGGCCTGCTTCGTCAGGTCCGGGTCGGCATAACGGTCGTCATCCTCCATGCCGCCGACGATATGGGCGCAAAATTGCTCGACCAGTTCGCTGCGCGACGGCGCGCGGAAACCGACCGAATAGGTCATGCAATCATCGCCCACGGCCACGCCATTATGCGCCACGCCCGGCGGTACATAGAGGATGTCGCCCGGCTCCAGCACCCATTCGGCTTCGGGCTGGAAATCGGCGAGCAGGCGCAGATCCTCATGCAGCATCAGCGGCGTATCGGCGTCGCACCGTCCGCCAGCCTGCCAGCGCCGCCTACCCAGCCCCTGAACCAGGAACACATCATATTGGTCGTAATGCGCGCCCACGCCACCGCCATCGGTGGCGTAGCTGACCATCACATCGTCGATCCGCCAGTTGGGGATGAAACGGAACGGCGCGACCAGCGCGGCGACTTCCGGCGCATGCATGTCCACCGCCTGCACCAGCAGCGTCCAGGGATTGCGTTCCATCGCGCCGAACCGGTCTTCGGGCAGCGGCCCATGTTCGACCATCCAGCGCCCATCGCCCTGGCCGATCAGGCGCGATTCCACGCCCTCCTCGCAAGCCAGGCCCGCCAGTTCATCCGGCTCCAGCGGGTTCACCCACGCCGCCCACGGATTGCGGATCAGCAGCGGCTTCTTCTGCCAATAGTCGCGCAGGAACAGGTCGGCGTCGAAATCTGTGAAGTGCATGGGTCGTCCGCGGTTCAGCGGCGCGCCTCATGCACCCGCCCCACCGGCCTTGCCGGGCTAACCCGACGAAGTCAAAGCGTGTTAAGGCGTTTGCGTCGGCGCGGCCTTGGGCACGGTCACCGCATCCTTGCTCGTCATCGCAACGGCGGGCGGCCCCTTCTGGATCGCCGCGGACAGCTTGCCGACCGGGGCGCAATCGCCCTTGCACAAGGCCTGCGCCTGCGCGAGCACCTCTTTGGCGCGGGCCAGCGCGCCCTTTTCGACCATCGCCTCGCCCTGCCCGGCCAGCGCGGCGACATCGGTCGGATCGAGCAGCAGCGCTTCCTTGTAGAGGCGGATCGCCTTACCCTGCAGCCCCTGCGCGCGCGCGACCTCCGCCAGTGCGATGAACGCGGCACGGTTGCGCGGATCGATCGCCAGCGCGCTTTCCAGCGCATCGTTCGCGCCTTCCAGATTGCCGGCCTTGTGCGCGGCCTCGCCCGCCTTCTGCCATTCGACCGACTGGGGGCTGATCTGGCTGTCCGGCTTCTGGCTCAGGCCCACGCTAGACACGGTGGTCAGGACGACGGCGAGCGCAATCGAAGCGGGGGTAAAACGCATTACTATCTCCAGCCATGTTTCAGGCGCTGATTTCGGCCCATAGCCCACGCCCCAACTGTCGCGATTTTGCGGGCGCTTGTCCATGGCCTGTTTCACCCCGCCCGGCGCAGCCGCGCAAAGAAGAAGCCGTCGCTGCCGTCATGCCCCGGCGTCAACAGCCGCCCCGCGCCATGTGCCCGGCCAACGGGAATCTCGATCGGCTCGGCCGTCCATCCGGCGTTCCGCGCCAGAAAGGCATCGATCTGGCCGCGCCCTTCGCGCTCGGTCAGCGCGCAGGTGGCATAGACCAGCGCCCCACCCAGCGCCAGCAAGGGCGCCGCGAAATCGAGGATGCGGGCCTGTTCCGCGACCAGCCGATCGAGCCGCGCGGGCGTCAGCCGCCAACGCGCCTCCGGGTTGCGCCGCCAGGTGCCGGTGCCCGAACAGGGCGCATCGACCAGCACCACGTTCACCTGTGCGTTCAGGCTCTCCAGTCCGCGCCCCTCATGGCTCTGGTCCAGCAGCAACGTCTCGATGAAAGTTGCCCCCGCCCGCGCCGCCCGCGGTTCCAGCCGCGCCAGCCGCGACCGGATCGTGTCGGCGGCGACCAACGTCCCGCGCCCCGCCATCGCGCCCGCCAGCGCCAGCGTCTTGCCGCCTGCGCCTGCACACAGGTCCACAACCGTCATGCCCGGCTGTACCCCGCACGCCGCCGCTATCCACTGGCTGCCGGCGTCCTGCACCTCGACCAGCCCGTCCTTCCACGCCACCTGCTGCTCGACCGGAAAGCCTTCGGGCAGGCGTAAGCCGTCGGGCAGGCCAGCGATCGGTGTCGCATCGGGCAGCATAGGCGTGACCGCCTCCGGCGTCGCCTTCAACCGATTGACGCGCAAATCGACTGGCGCGCGGCCCAGCAGCGCATCTTGCTCCACTTTGTCCGCCAATAGCGGTTGCAACCAACCGGGCACCGCGCCAGCGGCCGCGCCTATCTCGCCCGGCTCGATCGGCAACGGAGCGTGAGTCGATCCATCGAACAGCGCAGCGACCTCCGGCCGCTCCAGCGCCACGCCGATCATCGCGGCACGCCCCGTCTCCGGCCGCTCCGCCGCGCGACGGATCGCGTCATAGACATGGTCGCGCACCGCCCGCCGATCCCGCGACCCGGCATAGCGCCGTTCCTTGAAATAGCGCGCGATCAACGTATCGGCCGCCGGCCCGCCATCGCGCGCCGACGCGATGATGGCGTCCAGCAAATCGATCGCAGCCTGGATACGGGCGGAGGGTGTCATCTTATCCTTCCCCCCTCCCTTCCAGGGAGGGGTCGGGGGTGGGTGGCGAGCGAAGCGATCCTCCTTCGGAGGCCACCCACCCCTAACCCCTCCCTTAAAAGGGAGGGGGATTAAGAAAAGGCTTACCGCGTCGGATAATTGGGCGCTTCCCGCGTGATCGTCACATCATGGACATGGCTTTCCGAAAGCCCGGCATTGGTGATCTGCACGAAACGCGCGCGCTCTTGCAGATCCTTGATCGTAGCGCTGCCGGTATAGCCCATCGCCGCCTTCACGCCGCCGACAAGCTGGTGGATCACATCCTTGGCCGGTCCCTTGAACGGCACCTGCCCCTCGATCCCTTCGGGCACCAGCTTCATCTGGTCCTTGATGTCGGCCTGGAAATAGCGGTCCGCGGACCCGCGCGCCATCGCGCCGACGCTGCCCATGCCGCGATAGCTCTTATAGGCGCGGCCCTGATAGAGGAACGTCTCGCCCGGCGCTTCGGCAGTCCCCGCCAGTAGCGATCCGACCATGACGCAACCAGCACCAGCGGCCAGCGCCTTGGCCAGGTCGCCCGACGTGCGCAGCCCGCCATCGGCGATCACCGGCACGCCCTGCTTGGCGGCTTCCTCGGCGGAGTCCATCACCGCCGTCAACTGCGGCACGCCCACGCCGGCCACTACGCGCGTGGTGCAGATGGAGCCCGGTCCGATGCCCACCTTCACGCAATCCGCGCCCGCACCGATCAATGCCTTGGTCGCTTCGGCAGTGGCGACATTGCCCGCGACCACCTGCACATGGTTGGACAGCTTCTTCACCGCCTCGACCGCGGCGGACACCTGCTTGCTATGCCCATGGGCCGTATCGATGACGATCAGGTCGCACTCCGCGTCGATCAGCGCGCGGCTGCGCTCCAGCCCCTTTTCGCCGACCGTCGTAGCCGCCGCGACGCGCAAACGGCCAGTGCCATCCTTGGTCGCCTGCGGATAGGTGACAGCCTTCTCGATATCCTTGACCGTGATCAGGCCCACGCAATGATAGCCCTCATCGACCACCAGCAGCTTTTCGATCCGGCGCTGGTGCAACAACCGCTGCGCCTCTTCCTGGCCGACGCCGACCTTGACCGTGGCGAGGTTATCCTTGGTCATCAGTTCGCTGACCGGCTGCTTGGGGTTTTCGGCAAAGCGCGTATCGCGATGGGTCAGGATGCCGACCAGCTTGCCGTTCGATTCCACGACCGGAATCCCGCTGATCCTGTGCTTCTGCATCAACATCTGCGCATCGGCCAGCGTCGCGGTGGGCAGGATGGTGATGGGGTTGACCACCATGCCGCTCTCGAACCGCTTGACCGCGCGCACAGCGTCCGCCTGTTCCTCCACGGTCATGTTCCGGTGCAGCACGCCGATCCCGCCCAACTGCGCCATCACGATCGCCATGTCGGCCTCGGTCACCGTGTCCATGGCGGACGACAGGATCGGGATGTTCAGCTTGATCTCGCGCGTGACGAAGGTGGACGTGTCCGCCTGGCTGGGCAGCACATCGGATTCGCCGGGCTGCAACAGCACGTCGTCGAAGGTGAGGCCGAGGCGGATATCCATGGAAAAAGCCACTTTCTGCTGCGGAACCGACGCCGAAAAAGGCAGCGCTTCCGGGGGATTTGTGGCGGCCCATGTAACCACTATGGGCGCGGACGGCCAGACCCCTTGGGGGATTTATTGCGGGGTGGTGGAGGAGAGAGGCCCGCCTTGCCAGATCACGGACAGGCGGAGTGCAGAAACCCACTCCCTACCCCTATCATCGTCATTGCGAGCGGAGCGAACCCACTGGCGCGCGCATGGATAGCTTCGCTCCGCTCGCAATGACAACAAAGGGTGGATAGCGGAATGGCAGGTAATCTGCCGGCTACGCGCTCGGCTTATACATAAGCGAGCCGACGGCAGCGCCTACAAACGACAAGACAAAAATAGTTGGCAAACCAATTATTGTAGCAATCAACAAGAGGCCGCCTTCATTATCGCGGTCGATAAAAATCAAGATCGCAAGAAAAGTCAAAGATAGCAATGCGGCTATAATTGCAGATAGCAAGACTTTCCCCCATTCCGCTGCTGAAATTAGAGAAACTAGCAACGGAACCAGTATTCCGGCGATAATCATCAACGCCTGCATGAAAAGGCTCCCCTAAATTCCTTATCATACGGACAGGTTAAATGATCCTTACCTACTGGGAAACCTGCATCTAAGCGGCAAAGAATGGTCGATTCCGGGCCTCTTAACCCCGACCACAAAAAAGGAGCGCAGCCTCAGCCACGCCCCTTTTTCTCAACCCAATCGCAACCCTCAAGCCCCGGCAGGCGACGCCTCGCCGAACGGACCCTTGCGTTTCCGAATGCGCGGGATCGAAGAACCCGCCGCCGGGATCACCGACGGCTTGATCGTCGTGCCGTCGTCGCGGGTGATTTCGCCCTTTTCCAGCAACGCCTTGATCTCGTCGCCGCTCAGCGTCTCATATTCCAGCATCGCGTTGGCCAGCAGGTGCAACTGGTCCTCATGACCCGTCAGCAATTCCTGCGCACGGGCATAGCCCTTCTCCACCAGTCCGCGAATTTCCGCGTCGATCAGCTTGGCCGTCTCATCGGACATATGGACGCGCTGGCTCTGCGAATAGCCCAGGAACGTCTCGCCCTGCTGCTCCTCATATTGCAGCGGCCCCAGTTTGTCGGACATGCCCCATTGGGTGACCATGTCGCGCGCCAGCTTGGTCGCATATTGGATGTCGCTCGATGCGCCGCTCGACACCTTGTCATAGCCAAAGATGATTTCCTCGGCCACGCGACCGCCCAGGGCGACCGCCATATTCGCGTGCATCTTGTCGCGATGGTAGGAATAGCTGTCGCGTTCGGGCAGGCGCATCACCATGCCCAGCGCACGGCCGCGCGGGATGATCGTCGCCTTGTGGATCGGATCGGACGCGGGTTCATGGACCGACACGATGGCATGGCCCGCCTCATGATAAGCGGTCATCTTCTTTTCATCGTCGGTCATGACCATCGATCGGCGTTCCGCGCCCATCATCACCCGGTCCTTGGCCGTCTCGAACTCGTCCATGGCGACCAGCCGCTTGCCACGCCGCGCCGCCGTCAGCGCCGCCTCGTTGACGAGGTTGGCCAAGTCCGCGCCGGAAAAGCCCGGCGTGCCGCGTGCGATGGTGCGCGGATTGACGTCGGGGGCCAACGGCACCTTCTTCATATGGACGGCCAAAATCTTCTCGCGCCCGTCGATGTCGGGACGGGGCACCACGACCTGACGGTCGAAGCGGCCCGGCCGCAGCAAAGCAGGGTCCAGCACGTCGGGGCGGTTGGTCGCCGCGACGATGATGATGCCCTCATTGGCCTCGAAACCGTCCATCTCGACCAGCAGCTGGTTCAGCGTCTGCTCGCGCTCGTCATTGCCATTGCCCAAGCCCGCGCCGCGATGACGGCCGACCGCATCGATTTCATCGATGAATACGATGCAGGGCGCGTTCTTCTTGGCCTGTTCGAACATGTCGCGCACGCGGCTGGCGCCGACGCCCACGAACATTTCTACAAAGTCGGAGCCGGAAATAGTGAAGAATGGCACGCCCGCTTCGCCCGCAATGGCGCGGGCCAGCAGCGTCTTGCCGGTGCCGGGCGATCCGACCAGCAGCGCGCCCTTGGGAATCTTGCCGCCCAGGCGCGAAAATTTGGTGGGGTCTTTCAGGAACTCGACGATTTCCTGCAATTCCTCGCGCGCTTCGTCGATGCCGGCGACGTCATCGAACGTCACCTTGCCATGCTTTTCGGTCAGCAGCTTGGCCTTGGACTTGCCGAAACCCATTGCGCCGCCCGCGCCGCCGCCCTTCTGCATCTGGCGCAGCACGAAGAAGGCGATGCCCAGGATCAACAGGAAGGGCAACGACTGATAGATGAGGATCTGCCAGAAGCTGGGCTGGTCCTGCGCCTGGCCCGAATATTTGACATTATAGTCGTCGAGCAGGCCGGTCAGGCCCGGATCGTTGACCGGAACGGTGTTGAACTTCTGACCGCTCGACAGGGTGCCGCTGATCTTGTCCGGCGCAATCGCGACGTCCTTGACCTGGCCTTCCTGCACCTTGGACCGGAATTCGGAATAGGCGATGCCCGTCCCCGCGCTGGACGCGGTCCGGCTGTCGAACAGCGACACGAACATCAGCAGGGCGACGATCACGCCCGCCCAAATCATGGCGCTCTTGATCCAGGGGTTGCCCTGCGGGTCTTTTTCGTCGTTCATCATCACTCGCTTTCACCGGCCAAGATAGGGCGCGCCGACAAAAGCGCAAGCGCACGCCGCCCCGTCCTGATCGCTATTTCATGCGCCGCTCGCGATCGCTCAGATGCCGCCAACTAAGGTCAACGCAACATAGGCCAGCGCCAGCGCCACGCCGGCCGAAAGCCCGCACAGCAGATAGCCGACATAGAGCAACAGCGGCGGATGCGGGTGCCCCCGCTGGCGATTACGCTGCGCCGCCGAAAGAATGACACTGGCCAACAGGCCATAGGTCAGTGCCGCAAACTCCACCATGCACCATATTCCCCGCTATAAAGGGCGCAGGATAGCCATGACGGCGGTTAAGGAAAGGCCATTGCGCCGCATCAAATCGGTAAAGCGTGGGGGTATCGCGACAATCCGTGGAACCTTTCCGTAATGATCGCTACGGCGTGCGTCGCGGCGGCGCGGGATGCAACGTCCACGCCGCCCCACCCTTCAGCAGCCAGCCGCCCAGACTGGCCTGCGCGCCCGCCATGGCGGCGGCGATCGCGCGATCCAGACTGTCGCCGCGGGGCGGCGCTCCCCCGGCCCGGTCCAGCATAAGCAGCAGCAACCGGCGCAGATATTCGCGCGGCAGGTCGGTGCGCGCCAGCCGCCACCCCGCCCCATCGGCCCGTACATGCGCCGCGGCGAGCGCCGCCACGCTCCACTCGATCGCCTCGTCCGCCTCGGCCAGCGCCGCCGCGCTGCGCGCCGCCGCCTCGACGTCCAGCCAGGGCGCGTGCGCCAACGCCGCGCGCAACGCCGCCCGGTCGAAACGCGGATCGGCATTGGACGGATCATGGACATGGGGCAGCCCTTCGCCCACCGCCAGCGCCTCCAGCGCCGCCTTGCGCACGTTCAGCAGCGGGCGGATCACCCGGCCCACGCCCCCGTCCGATCGCGCCCGCACGCCGGCCAGCCCGCCGACGCCCGACCCTCGGTTCAGTCGCATCACCATGGTTTCCAACTGGTCGTCGGCATGATGGGCGGTCATGATCCAATCAATCCCCTGCGCCGCCCGCCACCCCTCGATCAACCGATAACGCAGCGCCCGCGCCCAGGCCTGGACATTGCCCGCCACCGGCCGGTCGGGGATCAGCGTCGCATGGGCGATGCCCTGATCGGCACACCAGCGCGCCACCATGGCCGCTTCCTCCGCCGATTGCGCACGCAACTGATGATCGACCGTCACCGCCGCCACCCGCCCTGGAAAGGCACGCGCGGCCAACCATAGCAACGCCATGCTGTCCGGCCCGCCCGACACCGCGATACCGAACCGCGCCACGGACACGTCCCCGACCAGCGCCCGCGTCGCCGCGTCCAGCCGCGCTACCAGCGCGCTCGCATCTTTGGTCAGCTGCACTTCGCCTTGGCGCGACCCGCGGTCATCATTCCGCGCAGGGTGGAGGAGAGGCTCTCGCCATAGACCTGCTCCAGCTCCTGATAAACCTTGCACGCATCGGCGGGCTTTTTAAGCTGGATCAGCGCGTCGCCCAGATAGGCCAGGCTGTCGGGCGCGCGGTCGCCGCGCGGGCGCTTCTGGTAATTTTCATAGAAGGCGACCGATGCCAGCGCCGGCTTGCCATCGTCCAGATAGGCGCGGCCCAGCAGGTTTTGCGCCTTGCTGGCCACCGGGCTGGCGCCATATTTCTCGACCGTCGTCTTCAACTGGCCCTGCGCCTCGGGGTAGAATTTGGCGTCCCACAGGCGATAGCCATAATTATAGGCGTCGCTTGCGGCGTCGCCGGTGTCGGGCCGCTCGACCGCCGCGACGGCCGCCTTGCGCGCTTCGCTTGCGACCGGCGGCGCAGCGACCGGTGCCGGCTTTGGCGTGGTGGCGGGGGCAGGCTTGGGCGCTGCGGGTCGGGGCGTGACCGGCGCAGGCGCGACCGCTACGGGCGCGGACACCGGCGGCGCTTCGGCGACGGGCGTCATGCGCGCGTCATTCTCCGCCTTATATTTGTTGAACGCTTCCTCCAACTGGCGCAGCTTGTAGCTATTCTCTTCCACCTGGCCGGTGATCGACGCCAACTGCGATTCCAGCGCGCCCACCCGTGCCGTCAGGTCAGATATCGGCGTGCCGGACGGGCTGCCCGGCGTCACAGTCGGCGTGGCGGGACGGCTGATCTCCGCCTCGATCGGTGTGCCGGCCGGAAACACCTTGCGCTGCACCGCGCGCATTTCCTTTTCCAGCCGGTCGACCCGCACCTCAACCGGCGCATTCTGCGCGGCGGCGGGCAGGGCCATGACAGGCAGAGCGACGGTCAGCAGGACTGCCGTTGTCGCAAGAAAGGCGTTACGCATGATGATCCCCGACTGATATTCCTGGCTCAACCATAAGGCGTTATTTCGTGCGGTAAAGCGCGACGTCGCCGATCATTTCGGCGACTTGCGTCAGGGCTGCGGCGCAGCGCTACTGTCGCCTGCGGGCGCAACCGGCGTGGGCGCGGCTGGCGCAGGCGTGTCGGCCGGGCCGCTTCCCTCGCTGGAGGCCGGGGCGCTCCGCCGGGGCGCGGCGCGTGGCGACGAAGCCGCCGGACGCAATGCAGGCGCAGGGGTTATCGCCGTGGCCGGGGCTGCGCCGCGCGCCAGCAGCGCTTCGGCGCTGACCGGCACGTCGGCGATGGTGCGATCGGCCGCGCCCAGCGCCGGTATCGGCTTGCCGCCGACCGTCACGTTCAGCGCCTGGGGACGCCCGGTCAGGATGGTCGGCCCCTTGGCGCCGGGCGGCAGGGTGAAGCTTTCGCCCTTCTTCAAAATGCCGTCCTTCAACCGTTCGCCGGCCTCATCGACGATCCGCAGCCAGACATCGTCGATCGCGGTGAACACCACCGGCTGCGCCGCGGGCGCAACGGGCGCGCCACCGGCGGGACGAGCGACGGCGGGCTTGGCCTGATCCTGCGCGATTTCCTCGCCGGTCGGCGGGGTCAGCAACTGGGTGCGCCAGATGGTGAAGCCGGCGATCAACACGATGACGATCAACGCCGCGGTCCAGGCCAGCGTGCGCGACGGCACCCGCGCCGGATCGACCGGCTCGAACGCTTCGTACCGCGTGCCCATGTCGCTGTTATGCACGCCATGGCGCACCTGCGCCGCGATTTCCACCTCGTCCAGATCGACCGCGCGGGCATAGGCGCGGGCGAAGCCGACGGCATAGGGGATGCCCGGCAGCGCCGCATAATCGTCGCGCTCGACCGCCTCCAGCTGCCGCACCGCGATGCGTGTGCGAGTGGCGACATCCTGTATCGAAAGGCCCCGCGCCTCCCGCGCGGCGCGCAGCTTGGCACCGGGGGTTGAAGGCTGCGCTTCCGGCGCGCTTTCCGCGCCGGTTTCGAATTCGAGTTCGTCTGCCATGCTGCTCCGCGACCTGTGATGGCCGGCCTTGTCTCATTGCGGGACGGGCGTTGTCAACGCCGCGTCCGCCCATTTCAGCTCAGTTCGATGTTCCGTTCGACCGCCCATTGCGTCAACCGCCCGCGAATGTCGATGACCCCGCCATCCAGCAGCCCGCGCATGACGGTCCGCAACTCTTCGGCGTCGATCGCGCGGATCATCGCCTTGACCGGACCGACCGACGCCGGTGTGATCGACAGCCGCCGCACGCCCAGGCCGATCAGCGCCATCGCCTCCAGCGTGCGCCCGCCCATTTCACCGCATACGCCGACCGGCACCTTATAATCGTGGCAGGTCCGCACCACCCGGTCCAGAAAGCGCAGGATCGCGATGCTCAGCCAGTCGTAGCGTTCGGCCAATTTGGGATGGGCGCGGTCGGCGGCGAACAGGAACTGAGTCAGGTCGTTGGTGCCGATCGACAGGAAATCCAGCTTGGGCAGCAATATGTCCAGCACCTCGGCCAGCGCCGGCACTTCCAGCATTGCGCCATAGCGCACCGCGATCGGCAATTTCTTTTTTTGCGCATGCAGCCATTCGCGCTGATGCTCGACCAACGCGCGGGCCGCCTCATATTCCCACGGCTCCGACACCATCGGGAACATGACATGCAATATCTTGCCCGCGCTCGCCTCCAGCAACGCGCGCGCCTGCACCTTCATCAGGGCGTCGCGATCCAGCGCCAGGCGCAGCGCGCGCCAGCCCATCGCCGGATTATCCTCATGCTCGTCATCGTCGCGCTGCATATAGGGCAGCGCCTTGTCGCCGCCGATATCGACGGTGCGGAAGATGACGGGCCGGTCGCCCGCGGCATCCAGCACGTCCTTGTAAAGCCGCTGCTGCTTCTCGCGCTGCGGCAGCGTGGCCGACACCAGGAACTGGAACTCCGTGCGGAACAGGCCGATCCCGTCCGCCCCCACCAGGTCCAGCGCCTGCGCATCCTCGCGCAGGCCCGCATTGACCATCAATTCCACCCGCTGCCCGTCCGCCGTGACGGACGGAAGGTCGCGCATGGCGACGAATTCCGCGCGACGCTTCTGCGTCACGTGCAACCGCGTCTCGAACGCTTCCTCCATGTCGGCGGTCGGCCGGATCAGCACCGAATTGGTGCCGACGTCCATCAGCACCAGGTCGCCTTCATTCACCAGATGGCGGATATCGCGCACGCGGCCCAGCACCGGCACGCCCATGGCGCGCGCGACGATGGTGACATGGGCAGTCAGCGACCCTTCCTCCAGGATCACGCCCTTCAACCGGCGCCGGTCATATTCCAGCAGTTCCGCTGGCCCCAGGTTGCGCGCGATCAGGATCGCGTCCTGCCGCAACCCCATCTGCGCCGCCGTGCCCAATTGCCCCGACACGATCCGCAGCAACCGGTTGGCCAGATCCTCCAGATCGTGCATCCGGTCGGACAGCAACGGATCGTCGATCTTGCGCATCCGCATCCGGGTATGCTGCTGCACTCGCTCGATCGCCGCTTCGGCCGTCAAGCCGCTATCGATCGCCTCGTTGATCCGGCGCGTCCACCCCTCGTCATAGGCGAACATCTTGTAGGTTTCGAGCACCTCCTGATGCTCGCCCTCCATCCCGAACTCCGCCGCGCCGGTCATCCGGTCGATCTGTTCGCGCATCTTGGTGAAGGCGGACACGACCCGCTGCCGCTCGGCCTCCGTATCCTCCGCCACCGTATGTTCGATATGGACACGCGGCTGGTGGAACACGACATGCCCCCGCGCCATGCCCATCACCAGCTGCAACCCGTGCAGCATCGTCGTGCCGGTATCCGTCACCCGCTGGTCGGTCGGCCCATCGTCGGCCAGTTCCGCATTCGCGATCAGCTCTGACATCACCATGGCGACGGTCTGGAGCGCCTCTATCTCCACTTCCTCATATTTGCGCGGGTCGGCATGTTGCACGCACAAAACCCCCAGCGCCCGCTCGCGCCGCACGATCGGCACGCCGGCAAAGCTGTGGAACAACTCCTCGCCGGTTTCGGGGCGATAGGAAAAATCCGGGTGCGACGCCGCCTCATCCAGGTTCAGCGTCTCGACATTCGTGGCGATCAGGCCGACCAGCCCTTCGCCCATCGCCATCCGCGTCACATGCACCGCCTCCTGCTTCAACCCGCGGGTGGCAAACAGTTCCAGCACGCCCTCGCGCACCAGATAGATGGAACAGACCTCGCTCGACAGCGACTCGCCGATGATCTCCACCACCTTGTTCAGCTTGGCCTGCGCGCTGTTGCGGGCGGCCATCACCTCCTGCAGGCGGATGAGGATCTGACGGGCGGCGGCGGCGGGTGTGCTGGGCATAATATTGCGCTATCAGATTGACGCCCGGCTTTCCAAGGCGTTTCCGTTCGCTGTGCCGGCAATAATGTTCAACGGGGCATATTTGCATGGCGGAAACATTCTGTACAATCGTCCAGCAAGTGAAGAGTCCTTCAATGGGCTTGCAGGGAGAACAGGGATCATGGCGACGCAATTTCAACCGGCAGTGGAACAGGATCTGATCGATCGCGGCTATTCGCGCCGCCAACTGGCGAAGGTCGCCGCCCTGCTCGGCGCAGGCGCCGCCGCCATTCGCGTGACGGGCGCTGGCGCGCAGCAAGCGGCCAAAGCTGTCGCGGGCGCGGTGCGGATCGGCGCCAACGAATGTTGGACCGGCCCCTTCCCCGTCGCCGCAGAGGCCGCCTTCAAGCTGGTGCAGGAAGGCAATCGCTACGAACCCGACAATGAACATCAGAAATTGTTCGACGCCGTCGCATCGGTAGAGGGCATCCCCGCCGACCGCGTTGTCGCCTGGCCCGGCTCGTCCGATCCGCTGAGCCGCGTCGCCGTCGCCTATGCTTCGCCCACACGCGGCATCGTCACCGCCGACCCCACCTATGAAGCCATCTGGCGCACCGGCGACTGGCTGGGCGCGAAGGTGACGAAGGTGCCGTTGACCAAGGATTACGCCCATGACGTAAAGGCGATGCTGGCGGCGGACCCCAATGCGGGCGTCTATTATATCTGCTCGCCCAACAACCCGACCGGCACCGTCACGCCGATCGCCGACATCGAATGGCTGGCCAATAACAAGCCCAAGGATTCGATCCTGGTGGTGGACGAAGCCTATATCCATTGGGTCGATGGCCCCAACGCCGCCAAGCTCGCCGCCACCCGCGACGACGTGCTGATCCTGCGCACCTTCTCGAAGCTGTTCGGCATGGCCGGCATGCGCCTCGGCCTCACCTTCGCCGCGCCCACGCTCATGGAAAAGATGATGCGCTATGACGGCGGCCAGGTGACCGGCATGCTGCCGATGACCGCCGTCGCCTGCGGCACCGCCTCGGTTACCGAATCGGCGCTCATCAAGGCGCGCCGCGCCGAAATGAACGCCGCCCGCGAAAAGTCGGTCAGCCATCTGAAGGCCAAGGGGATCAAGGTCATCCCCGGCAGCCAGGCGAACATGTTCATGATCGACTGGGGCAAGCCCGCCAAGGACATGCAGGCCGCCCTGCTCGCCGCCAATGTGCAGATCGGCCGCAGCTGGCCGATCTGGCCCAACATCTCGCGCGTGTCGGTCGGCTCGATGGCGGAAATGGAAGCGTTCAACGCCGCAGTCGACACGGTCTGGAAGGCGTAAGCCCAGAACCGACCATGGCACCGTAGAAAACGCATAAAATTGCGAAAATACAGGGCGGCGCATTGTGGAAATGCGCCGCCCTTTCGTTTTCCCCATTGAGATTTGAAACCGAAATCGGACGGGGACGGACGACATGACCATGATGCTGACCAAAGACGCCAAAGACGACATGATCGAGCGCGGCTATTCGCGCCGCCAACTGGGTGAAATCACCGCGCTGCTCGGTGCCGGCGTCGCCGCCAGCTCGCTGCTGGGCGGCACCGCCCTGGCGCAGCAGCAGGCCGGACGCGGCGTCAAGGGCGCGGTCCGCATCGGCGCCAACGAATGCTGGACCGGCCCCTTCCCCTCGGGCGTCGCCGCCGCCGCCGAAGCCGCCTCGTTCGGCAACTGGTACGACCCCGACAATTATAAGGGCGACCTCATCAAGACCGTCGCCGGGGTCGAAGGCATCCCTGAAGCGCAGGTCATGCCCTGGCCCGGTTCAGGCGGCCCGCTGGTCAGTATTGTCGCGGCCTACTGCTCGCCGACCAAGGGCCTGGTGACCGCCGACCCGACTTTCGAATCCGCGTGGCGCACCGCCGACTACATGAAGGCCCCCATTGCCAAGGCGCCCCAGGCGATCGGCAAGGGCCATGACGTCAAGGCGATGCTCGCCGCCAACCCGAACGCCGGCCTCTATTATATCTGCACGCCCAACAACCCGACCGGCACCATCACCCCGCTGGCTGACATCAAATGGCTGCTGGACAACAAGCCCGCCGACGCCATGCTGCTGGTGGACGAAGCCTATATCCACTTCTCCGAAGCGCCCAGCGCCGCCTCGCTGATCGGCACCCGCAAGGACATCATTGTCATGCGGACCTTCTCGAAGCTGTTTGGTATGGCCGGCGTGCGCCTGGGCCTCACCTTCGCCGATCCCGAAGTGCAAAAGCGCATTTCGCTCTTCGGCCCGTCGGCCGGCGGCCTGGCGATCACCGCCATGCATTGCGGCAATGCGGTCTATCAGGAAGCGGCCCTCATCAAGGCGCGCCGCGCCGAAATGATTGGCAACCGTGACGAAACCATCGCATGGCTGACCAAGAAGGGCATTGAAGTCCATCCCGGCAGCCAGGCGAACATGTTCATGGTCGATTGGAAGAAGCCCGCCAAGGAGATGCAGGCCGCCCTGCTCGCCACCCCCGAAAAGGTGCAGATCGGCCGCAGCTGGCCCATCTGGCCCAACGTCTCGCGCGTGACGGTCGGTTCCGCCGACGACATGGCCAAGTTCCGCGCCGCCGTGGACAAGGTCTACAAGGCGTAAGCGCCACACATCGTTACGAAGGAAGGGCGTCCGGGCAACCGGGCGCCCTTTGCTTTTGGGCGGTCAGAATGGCTAAGCCCCTCCCGTAACCGGCAGGGGCAGCGAGCCTTGCGCGCGCAGCGCGTCAGTCGCAGCGGGGTGGGCTGTCGCGACGCCCATTCCACCCCCAGCCCCGTCCGGTTCTCGACCGCATTTCCTGATCCGCCAAAGCGACGCTAAGCGCTCGCCGCCGACGTCTCGCATAGCGCCTGAAACTGCGCCATCATCTGGTCCCAGCCGGGATGAAAGCCCATCGCTTCATGCCGCGCCTTCGCCTCGGCGTCCCAATGGCGCGCGGTCGCCGTGAAGCGCGTGCCGCCATCGCCGTCCACATCCTCGTCTGCAAAGTCCCAAACCGCCGTGATGAACGGCGTCTGCGGCACCCATCCCACGGCATAGGCGTCGGTCGTCACCACCCGTTCGTTCGGGACCACCTCCAGAAACACGCCCTCCATCGGCCCCGTCTCCTCGCCATCGGGGCCGAACATCTGCACCGCGCTGCGGCCGCCTGGGCGCATATCCTCCTCGATCACCTCGGCGCGCCAGGGCTTGGGGCAGAACCATTCGTCCTTCAGGTCGGTCCATACCTTCCAGCAAATCGCACGCGGCGCGGCGATATGGCAGCTTACCGACAACTCGTACTCAGCGTCGCTCATGCCGTCTCTCCGTCAAAGGCCGCCTGCATCGCGGCGGTATCCAGCTTCTGCATCGTCATCATCGCCGCCATCATGCGGGCGATCGCCGCTTTGTCGTCGCTATGATAATTCGCCATGATCGCGTCGGTGACCAACTGCCAGGACAGGCCATATTTGTCCGTCACCCAACCGCACGGACCGGCCTTGCCGCCATCGCCGGTCAGCGCGTCGAAATAGCGATCCAGTTCCGCCTGGTCCGCGCACCCGACCGACAGCGATATCGCCTCGTCAAAGGTGAATTGCGGCCCGCCGTTCAGCGCCTGATAGCTTTGCCCGAACAGGGTGAACTCGACCAGCAGTACGCTGCCACCCGCCATCGGCGACGGCGACGGATTCTCTTGCGGATAATAGCTGACATGATCGACCGACCCGCCAAAGACGCCCGCATAGTAATGCGCCGCCTCCTCGGCCTGACCGTCGAACCAGAGGCAGGGCGATATCTTGCTCATCACGCCTCTTCCTTCCCGCCGACCAGCGCGAACATCGCGCCCTGCGGATCGGTCGCCTGGATGATCCACGCGCCGCCCGGCACTTCCTGTGGCCCGTTCAGCACGACACCGCCCCCGGCCTTCACCCGCTCCACCGCCGCGTCGATATTGCCCACGGTGAAGTAGAACAGCCACGCCGGAACCGGCATGTCCTTAAGCACCGGCATAATGCCCCCGGTCATGTCTTGAAAATCGCTTCCCCCGGTCTGCGACACCAACTGATAGCTGCCCATCGGCCCCATATCCATCGCGTTGCCCAGGGTCCAACCGAACTGGCCGGTGTAAAAGGCCAGATCCTTGTCATAGTCCCCGGCATAAAGTTCATGCCAGCCGACATGGCCCAGCGGCATCCCCGCAGGCGCGTCCATCCCGTCCGGGCTGGACCCTTTGAGCAACATGAAGATCGCCCCGCCCGGATCGCTCATCACTGCAAAGCGGCCGACGCCGGGAATGTCTTCGGGTGCACGCTTCACCGTGCCGCCCGCCGCGCGCAGCCGCGCGGCGTCCGCATCGACATCGGCCGACCCGATATAGCCGCCCCACCAGGGGGTCATGCCGCAGTCCCTGGCCTCCGCCGGGATCGCCATGACACCGCCAACAGCGCCCGCGCTGCCCGACACAACATGATAGGGATCGTCAGTCCGCTCGCCGCCAAAAGGCTGCGACGTCCATCCCACGACATCGCCATAGAAAGCCAGCGCCGCCTGCGGGTCGCTGGTCATCAATTCATACCAGAAGAATTTGCCGGTCAGATCGGTCATGGTCTTCCTCCTGCATGGGTGCGCCCGCCCTTAGGCCTTGGCGTCCAACAAAACCTCGAACCCGCCATAGATCAGCCGCGCGCCGATAAACGGCATGTCCTCGCCCGCCTTGGGCTGCATGCGTTCATCTTTCATGACCTTCTCGGCACCGGCGTCGCGGGTCGCCTTGTCGGGCCATTCGATCCACGAAAAGACGACCTCCTCGTCCTCTTCTGCGATTACAGCGGTCCGAAAGTCGTTGGTCTTGCCCAGCTTGATGTCATTGCCCCAACATTCGACCACGCGGGTCGCGCCATATTCGATGAAGATCGGCGCGGCGAAAGCGGCGACCTCCTTATAGCGTTCCTTATTGCCCTTGGGCACCGGGATCACGAAACCGTCCATATAGGCCATCGTCTCTCTCCTCTTCTGTCCTCGCAGCGGCGCTCTTTCCCTGCGGAAGGCGACTCATCGCTTGCACTTTCTGCGCCCCGTTCTTATCTATTGCAACGAATAAGTTAGAAAAGATAACCATTGAGTCAGAAACGCGCCTATCAGGACGGATGCGCCGTCGCCCACGCGCTCGATATCATCGGGGATCGCTGGGCGATGCCCATCATGCGCGAATTGATGCTTGGCCCCAAGCGCTTCACCGACCTGCGCGCCGGCCTGCCCGGAATCAGCGCCAATGTGCTGACGCAAAGGCTGGAGGATCTGGAGGCGGCCAGCATCCTGATCCGTCGCCGCCTGCCCCCGCCCGCCGCCAGCCAGATTTACGACCTGACCGACTGGGGCCGCGAGTCGGAAATATTGTTCCAGGTGCTGGGCCGCTGGGCCTGCCGATCGCCCACGATGGAGACGGGCAAACCGATGAGCCAGGTATCGGTGATCCTGTCGATGCGCACGATGATCGACCGCACCCGCATCGGCGACCTGAACGCGAAGCTGGGCTTCCGCTTTGGCGAGGAGGAATTTCGCGCCACATTCAAAGACGGCGATTGCCGGATAGACCGCGGCGCGGCGGCGGGCGCGGATGCGATCATCAGCGGCGACCAGAATGCGCTGGTCGCGGTCCTTTATGGCGGCGCAAGCTATGCCGACATGGCGGGCGCCCTCACCGTCGAGGGGGACCGGGCGCTGGCCGACCGCTTCGCCACCCTCTTCCCCCTGCCCCCAAAGGCGCCCTCCACCGTCAATGCTGGTTGAGCATCCCGAACACCTGCGCAAAGTCGCCGCGCTGCGTCGCTTCGCTCAGGAATTTCACCCGTTCGACATGGATTTCCGCCAGCGCCGGTTCCTGCCGCAATAGCGCCATCGTCTCGGCGATGAAGTCGGCCAACGGCATCATCTGGTCATTGTCCGCATGGCCGGGCATCAAATCAGTCTGCACGCCGGGCGGCACGATCTCGATCACCTCGACGCTGGTCGCCTTCAACTGCTCGCGCAGCCCCAGCGACCAGCTATGGATCGCCGCCTTGGTCGCGCTATAGGTCGGCGTCGCCGCCAGCGGTACGAAGGCCAGGCCCGACGACACCGTCAGGATAGTCGATGCCGCCTGTGCCTCCAGATGCGGCAACAGCGCATGGGCCAGCCGGATCGGCCCCAGCAAATTGGTCGCGATCGTCGCCTCGGCAATGGCCAGGTCGATCTTCTCCTCCGCCACCATGATCCCGGCGTTGAGCAGCACGGCGTTCAAGGCCGGGAAGTCCGCGACCAGCCTGTCCGCGAACGCGGTGACCCCTTCCGCATCCGCCATATCAAGCACCATAGCCGCCATGCCAGGATGTTCGGCCACGACCGCGTCCAGCGCCGCCTGCCGCCGCCCGGCGATGATGACCTGATTGCCCGCTGCGTGAAACTCATGCGCCCACGCAGCGCCAAGGCCCGAACCGCCGCCGGTGATGAGGATGGTGTTGCCTGTCAATTGCATGTTTCAGTTCCTTTCAATTGGCTTGAAAGGCAATTTAGGCTTATACTCTCTTTTGGAAAGTAGGCACCGAAAAGTGCTGTAGTCACCCCAAGGTAAGAAATGGCAAATCCGCTGCAAACCCGCTTCGCGCCCGACGATATAGCGCAGGCCGAACGCTATCTGGCGACCGAACCGCCCGCCGAACTCGACCCGCGGGTGGAGCGACTCGTCAACGACCTGATCGGCCGCATCGCCGACAAATGGACGCTGCTGGTGCTGGAACTGCTGGAGGAGAAAGGCATGCTGCGCTTCTCCGCAATCGGTCGCCAGGTGGAAGGCATCAGCCAGAAGATGCTGACGCAAACGCTGCGCCAGATGGAGCGCGACGGCCTGCTCACCCGCACCGTCCATCCCGTCGTGCCGCCGCGCGTCGATTATGCGCTGACCCCGCTCGGCAACAGCCTCAGCGCGGCCTTTTGCGGCGTCTGGGTCTGGGCCGAACGCCATCTCGACACGGTCGAAGCCGCGCGCGCCACCTTCGACGCGCGCGACTGACGCCTCATTCGCCCGTCGTCGGCAGCGGCTGCACCACCAGTTTGGGCTGGCTGTTGTCCGGCAGGGTGCGGGTGGCGGCCGGCGGACCGGACGGGGGTGCCGTCCCGGTCGGGGCCGCTGGCGTAACCGGCGGCGTGGCGGCTGCGGCCGTGGATGTCGTCACGCTCGGCGTCCACCCCTTGGGCGGGGCCTCCCCCGGCGGGATGGGCGGCGGCGGCAGCGGCGTGGGCGATACCACGACCGTCACCGTCGCACCGAAACGCGACTGCCATTCGGCCAGCCGGCGCAGATAATCCGCATAGGCGGCGTAGAAATCCTGAAATGGCTTTTCCAGTTCGGCCAGCAGGGCTGGCGCGGATTCCAGCAACTGGCTGGCGGGCATCGCGATCATCTTCGCGCCGACCGTCACCGCCACCGGGCAGAAACTCTTGATGACCGGCGGCAGCGCGAAGAAATTATAGACCACCGTGTTCAACCGCTCGCGCGACGCCATGCCCGAACTGCCATAAGCGACGCTGTAATTGCGGTCGACCGCCGCATTGGCCCCGTTCAACGCCGTCTTATGCACCGCCAGCAACTGATTATATTGCAACCGCGCGGCCGGGCCATATTTGTCGCAATTGAGCGCCGCGACGTTCAGCCCCATGCGCAGGTGCCACAGCGCCGTGTTGGACGTGACGCCGCGATTGGCGGTCAGATATTTGCCGTCCGCCGCCTGCTCGGGGATGCTCATGCCCGCAACCGCGTTCGATGGCGGCATGGGCTTGATCGTGGGCACCACCGGCGGCGGCGGGGC
>JAVBXL010000011.1 GCA_030824575.1 bacterium
ACCGAGGATGACGAGCAGCATATGCTCGCCAATTTCGCGCCCTTCAACGGCGCATTGCCCGAAATCGCCGTCACCGGCTTCAGCGCCAATTCGCCGTCGATGAAACTTGCTGGCGAGAAGAACTTCAAGCCGGTCTCGATCTTCTCGGGCCTGGACGCGCTTAAGCGCCATTGGGAAATCTATGCGGAGGCCAATATCAAGGCAGGCTTCACTCCCAATCGCCAACGCCATGCGGTATCGCAGACGGTGTTCTGCGCCGACACGGACAAGGAAGCAAAGCGCCTCGTGATGGAAGGGCCGATCGGCTATTGCTTCAACAAATATCTGATCCCGATCTGGCATCGTTTCGGCATGATGGACGGCTTTGCCAAGGATGCGGGTATCGATCCGGCGGACGCTGACCTGGAATTCCTGGTCGACAATGTGTTCGTCGTGGGCTCGCCCGACACGGTCGTCGACAAGCTGAACACGCTATTCGAAGGCTGCGGTGGCTGGGGCACGCTTCAGGTCGAATCGCATGACTATTATGACGATCCAACGCCTTGGTGGAACTCGCTTGAACTGATTGCCAAGGAAGTGGCACCGCGCGTCAAATTGCCCGGTGCCAAAGCGGTCGCCGCGGAGTCGGTTGCTGCCTGAACGAGACGAAGGATGGAGAGGGGGAGGCAAAATCCCCCTCTTCCTCATGGCCCTTCAAGCGGGGCGGGAACTGCCAGCAAACCCATGTAGCAACAGGTCCGCTGCCTGCTCCGCGATCTGGGCCGGGGCCAATTTCCCCGGCCGATACCAGGATGAGCAGGAATCCAGCATTGCGATCAAAAACTTCCTGACCACGGTCGGGTCCAGCGTAGCGCTGGCGCTACCGTTGGCTTGCGCCGCGACGATCAGGTCGCGCCAATAATTGTCGAAACTGGAATAGGCCGCCAGAACGCGCCGCCGCATTTCGTCCGGCAGGTCGTTGAACACGCGGGCCACGGCGGAGGAATAATCGTCGCCTGACAGCAGGAAGTCGATATGCGCGACGATCGCCGCTCTCAGCCTGACCAGCGGCGGCGCATCCGGTCCCAACACCTCGACACGGGCCACGATATGGCGGCTATTGTGATAAATCCCCTCCATCATCACTTCTTCGACCAGATGATCCTTGGACGGGAAATGATGATAGATGCTGGGTGCCAGCATCCCGGCACCCTTGGCGATCTCACTGAGTTTTGCGCCCGCTAATCCCTTCTGGCGAAGGGCTGTCGCCGCGGAATCGAGAATGCGCGTTCGGCCGTTATCTGCGTGTGCCATGGCATCCCTTAGCAACAATATAAGGGGATGTCAGTATTATGGCGGCCGTTCGCTGCCTACCCGGCATAAGGGGCATTAGGCACCCCGGACGCTGGGGGATCGAGAATTTCGAATAGCCCGCCCGCGAGCGGCTGCTCGGCAAATGTCGAGGCGGAAAAGCCTTGCGATCCGGTGATGAGGAACAGCCGCTCATGGTTGCTGCCTCCAAAGGCGGGGCGAAGGCCGCGGCGCACCGGCAACCGTCGTTCCTCCAGCAAGGTAGCGTCCGACGCGAAGCGACGCAGTACCCAGCTTTCGTAGAAAGCCATCCAGATGCAACCTTCGACATCGACGGCCATCCCGTCGGGATAGCCATCCTGCGGCTTGAAGTTCAGGAAGTCGCAGCGGTTCGACAGCGTGCCATCGTCGGCGACGTCATAGGCCCAACTGACGAGCGGCATGGAATCATTCACATAAGCGGTCCGACCGTCCGGGCTGAACGCGGGACCATTGGCGGTGACGATATTGCGTTCCTGCGTGCTCACGCTGCCATCGGCGTCAAGCCGATAGAGTTCGCCGGTGTTACGCACGTCGAGCTTGCCGAGCGTGCTTTCCTTGTCATCCGTGGTCGTGCTTTCGTCCCACTGGCTGGAATCGCACGAACCGGACCAATAGCGTCCCTTGCGATCGGTGACGCCATCGTTCAGCCGCGCAATCTTGGGATTGGGTATCGGATGGACGAACGGCGCGTAGATCTGCTTGTGCGGATCGACATGGGCAAAGCCATCGGCGCAGGACGCGACGAAGCCGCCGCTGGCGCGCGGCGCGATCGCGCTGATCCAGGCCGGCGCGTCCCAGCGCCCCGTACGGCCGCTGTCCAGATGAAACCAGTTGATGCTGGGCGCTTCGATATCGACCCAATAGATGCAACCGTCCCGATCGTCCCAGACCGTGCTTTCGCCCAATATCGCCTTGGCATCCCACAGGCACCGCCAGCCTTCACCTTCCATCATCGCCTCATCCTGTCTGCTATTATAATTTGATCACGGGGTCGCCAAAGGGTTCGTCGCGCTGGCGGACCGCCGCCTTCAATCCCTCGCTGCGGACCGTCTCGTTGAAACGCGTGCGGCTGGCGGCCAAATGACCGCGCGCATCCATTTCGGCGGCCATGCGCTGCAACGTGCGGGCACCCATCAGTTCCAGGCCCAGGTTCACGATCCGCTTGTTGGCGCTCAGCAGGTCGGCGTCGATCAGGGCAAGGCGCGCGGCGAGCGCGGCTACCTCCGCGTCGAGTTGGTCGGCAGGCACCGCTTTGAGCGCCAGCCCGATCTGCGCCGCATCGTCGCCGCGGATCGAATCGCCGGTCAGAAGGAGCCGCTTGGCCCATTGCGGGCCGACCAGATACAGCCACATATGGCTGGGGAGCGATCCTTGTGAGCGGGCGGGCGGGAAGCCGAACAGCGCGTCGTTGGCGCAGATCACCATGTCGCACAGAAGCGCGAGGTCGGTGCCGCCCGCCAGGCAGCGCCCATGGACCTGGGCAATGACGGGCTTGTGCATGTCGAACAGCGCCATGCGCAGACGCTGCGCCTTTTCCTGGTGCCAGCTATCGTCGTCGAATTTCGCGCGGCCGCGCTTGTGGTCGACCTGTCCGGGGATCGGCTGGTCATATTTCTGAAGATCATAGCCCGAACAAAAATCCGGGCCAGCCGCTTTGAGGACGACAGCGTGAACACGATTATCCTCGTCTGCTTCCCACAGTCGCGCGCTCAGTTGTGCCTGCAACGGCTCGCTGAGCGCGTTGCGTTTTTCTGGACGATTGAGGGTGATCCAGGCCGTTCCGTCACGGACCTCGTACAGCAGCAGCTGTGCACCGTCTTCCATGTTCATTCTCTCCTACTCCGCCAGGACGTCTTGCGCGCCGTGACGGACGGTAACAGGTCAGGCGACCGATTGCAGCGGGGCTGGCGACGCGGCCGGGGCCGACACGTCGATGTCCTTGAGGTGCGGCAACACTTTGCGGGCGAACAATTCATAATTGTCGCGACCGACCTCGAAGGGCATGTCGCCAAACTGGGTGTAGATGATGAAGCTGCCGACATCGAAGCGTTCGACCATCGCCTTCAACTTCTCCACAACCTCCTCGGGGCGTCCCCAGATCTGGAGATCGGCCAGGAAATTGTTGAATTTCTCGATACCGTGCTTCTCTACGCTGTTGGCCAACGCGCCATAATATTCATAGCCCTCGATCTTCTCGAATTCCTTGTTGCCAAACTGGTAGAAGGACGATGTCGACCGGGCATATTCGACCAGATATTTGTCGCGCATCTCCTGCGCCTTGGCGGCATCCTCGTTCACCGCGACGAAGGCGACGACGACGGGCTTGGGCGCAGGGCGTCCCTGCATGGCGAAGAAGCGGTCGCGATAGCTTTTCACATCTTCGGCCACCCGGTCCCAGGGCTTCTGGGCGATGATCATCAGGCCGACGTCGAGGTTCGCCATCAGCTTGACCGACTCCGGCGATACCGCCGACGCGAACACCCGGCCGCGATAGCTGGCATAGGGTCGCGGGCGCAATTCGACGCGCGGCTGCTGGAGATATTTGCCATCATATTCCATGACCCCGGTTTCCAGCGCGGCGAGCAGCGCCTCGGCATATTCGCGGAACCTGTGGCGCGCTTCGCCCATCGGCACCTGGAACCCGTCAAACTCGCCCTTGCCCAGTCCCCGGCCGATGCCCAGGATTGCACGCCCTTCCGACAGTTGGTCGAGCAACAGGAAGCTTTCGGCGATGCGGACCGGGCTCTGCCATGGCAGAACCGTGACCGTAGTGCCCAGCTTGATGCGCTTCGTCTTGGCCGCGACCCACGACAGGAATTGCGGCACGTTGGGGGTCATCATGTAACCGGTGAAATGATGTTCGGGCGTCCAGACGGAATCGAAGCCGCGATCCTCGGCCCCGGCCGCCAGCGCCAGCTCATGCCGGTAGACCTCGTTATCGCTGACCTGATCCTTGAGATTCTGGAACGTCAGCCCCAAACCCACATCCATAAAAGCCTCCAAAAAATCTGTCGAAAGCAAACTAATCAAAATTAGGCTACTTTGGCAAGCCCCTCACCAAAACTTTGCTGCGGGATCGCGCGGGAGATGTGGCAGGCGTCCCAGCGAACAAAATTTTATATGCCAATAATATGTATATATATCATCATCATAATGGATAAAATCGGCACCCGCTTAGAGACGGCCTAACAGGATAGGCCAGGTCCGGGGACAGGACGGCGCTTGACGCAAAAGGGCAAAGTCGGCATATTAATCGTAATTAGGTAGAGGAGGAGAGCCCCGGTGATGGAGGCCATAGCAGAACGGCGGCGGGCCATGTCCGATCGGCACCCCATCTGGGAAGAGATGACGCTGGATGCCTATCTTGCGCGCACGCAGCGCCATTTCGCGGCCAAGCCCCTGGTGATCACGGATGCCGAAACGCTCGATTATGCGACGGTGCACGCGCAATCGGAGCGTTTCGCGGCCGCGCTTGGCGGGCTGGGCGTAAGTCGGGGCGACCGGGTTGGGCTGCTGCTCGCCAATTATCCGATCACGGTATCGCTGATGTTCGCCATCTGGCGTGCGGGGGGTGTCGCGGTGGCGATCAACACCCTCTATGCCCCCAAGGATCTGGAATATGTCATCCGCGAAGCGGGCTGCAACGTCCTGATCAGCATGGCGCGCTTCGGGTCACGACGCTATGATCTGGAACTGGATGCCCAGGTGCCCGGCTGGCGCACCGGCGATTGCGCCGCCCTGCCGGAATTGCGCGCAGGACTGGTTTACGATGCGGAAGCGCCCCAGGCCTTTCTCGACTCGCTTCCCGTGGGCGCGGTGCCGACACAAGGCGCGGACCCGCATGATCCCGCCGTCATCATGTTCACGTCCGGCACGACTGGATCGCCCAAGGGGGTCATGCAGACCCATGATAATCTGCTGCGGGCGGCCTATGCGGGTGCCTATCATCAGGCGTTCGATGAAGGGCGCCGCGCGGTTTTCTCGCTCCCGCTCTATCATGGCTTCGGACTGGTTGTGGGCCTGCTGTCCGGCATGATCGTTGGCGGATCGATCGTCCCCTTGCTCCGCTTCGATGCCGATGCGCTCCTCGCGGCCACGCAGCGCCATCGCGCCACCTATCTGATGGGCGTACCCACCATGACGATCGCGATGATGGAGCGGGCGAAGGTCAAACCCTATGATCTAAGTTCCCTCAACGCCGTCCACAGCGCGGCGGCGCCGACTCCCAGCTGGGTCTGGCGGGACATTCAGGAGACCTTCGGCTGCGAGGAGATATTCACCAGCTACGGCCAGACCGAAGCCACCGCGACGATCGTCTGTACCCAGCCGGGTGATCCGATCGACATCGTCGCGCAGACGCAGGGCTGCATCGTGCAGGCGGGCGTCGCCGGGATCGCCGAGCAGGATGGCCGGATCTGTGAGTTCAAGACGATCGATCCCGTCACTGGCGCTGATCTGCCGCCGGGCGTTGCGGGCGAGCTCTGTACGCGGGGACCGATGAACAGCCTGGGCTATTTCCGCCGACCGGAGGAAACGGAAAAGCTGTTTCTGCCCGGCGGATGGCTGCGCACCGGCGATCTGGGGCAGTTTCGTCCGGACGGCAACCTGTTCCTGACGGGACGATCGAAGGAATTGTACAAGAGCCGGGGCGAACTGGTGTCGCCCAAGGAACTGGAGCAACTCGTTACCACTCATCCGGCGATCGGTCAGGCCTTCTTCATTGGTATGCCCGACGACCGTTGGGGCGAGTGCGGCTGCGCGTGGATGGTGCGTACCGAAGGCCATGTCGTGTCGGAAGAGGACATCCTGGCCTGGCTGAAGCCGCAAGTGGCCGGGTACAAATTGCCGCGCGACATCTGGTTTATCTCGGAAGAGGATCTGCCGAAAACCGGCACGGGCAAGGTCCAGAAGAATAGTTTGAGAGAGATGGCGCTGGCCCACCTCGCCACGCAACGCGGCGCGGCCTGAACGCACAGCCCAGACATGGAAAGACGGATCGATGAGTAGCGAAGGCATTTCGTCCATAGAGGACATCATTCACGACGCGATAAATGGGCTGCCCTATATATTGGTCGATGCCGACGATCGCGAGAATGAAGGCGACGTCATCATCCCGGCCCAGTTTGCCACCCCGCGCCAGATCAACTTCATGGCCAAACATGCGCGCGGCCTGATCTGCCTGGCGATGACGAAGGCGCGGGCGGAACAGCTGAAACTGCCACCGATGGCCGTGAATAACCAGTCCGGTCATGGCACGGCCTTCACCATATCGATCGAGGCGCGCGAAGGCGTCACCACCGGCATTTCTGCGCAGGATCGCGCGCACACCATCGCCGTGGCGGTCGATCCGACCAAGACATCGGCGGACATCGTGTCGCCGGGGCATGTGTTCCCGCTGACGGCGCGCGACGGCGGCGTATTGGTGCGGGCAGGCCACACCGAAGCGGCCGTGGACATTTCCCGCCTGGCCGGGCTGACCCCCGCCGGCGTCATCTGCGAAGTCATGAACGACGATGGCAGCATGGCGCGGCTGCCCGAACTGTTGGTCTTCGCCAAGGAACATGGGTTGAAAGTGGGCACGATCGCCGACCTGATCGCCTACCGGCGTCGGTTCGAAAAGCTGATCGAGCGGGTCGCAAGCGCGCCCTTCCACAGCTTCCATGGTGGCGATCTGACCATCCATGTCTATCGCAACCTGGTCGATGGCGGCGAGCATGTCGCCTTGGTCAAGGGCGAAATCCGCCCCGATCGTGACACGCTGGTCCGCGTGCATCAGGTCGACATGGCGACGGACATGCTCGGCTGGTCCCAGGCGCATCCCGATTATGTGCCCCAGGCGCTGAAAGCCATTGCCGCGCATGAGGGGCAGGCCGTCGCCGTGTTCGTGCGCGATCCCAGCCCGGACTCCATCTCCAAACGGATCGAGGGGGGGCGCAAAACCTATCATGACGCCCATGCCACCCGCGACTATGGCATAGGCGCGCAGATTCTGCTGGACCTGGGCGTGCGGCAGATGACTTTGCTGACATCAAGCAAGGCGAAGCTGGCGGCGCTCGAGGGATTTGGCCTGACGGTGGGGGATCGCATTCCCCTGCGCGACGCCAACATCGCATCCGCGCCTATATTGGCCGATTGAGGGGGAGGGGCGAGATTGCTCGCCCCTCGCTCCCTATGGTTAGAGCAGAGGCGACACTTTCCCGTAGCGGCCCTTGTGAAACAGCAGGGGTGCGCCGGGGTGGTGGATGTCCAGGGCGTGGACCTCGCCAATGGCGATATAATGGTCGCCCGCCTCATGGATCGCATGGAAGGAACAATCGATCCATGCCAGCGCCCCGTCCAATATCGGCGCGCCGCGGGCCGACAGATGATGCGGCACCCCGTCGAACTTGGCGGGGTCTTTGGACGCCAGCGTCCGGCACAAACCCTCCTGATCATCCGCCAGGACGTTCACGCAAAATCCGTCACAGGCTTCGATCTTGGGCCAACTGGATGAGGCCTTGTCGGGGAAGAAGGCGACCAGGGGCGGGTCGAGCGAGACGGATGTGAACGACCCGACGATCATCGCGGCGGGCGTGCCGTCCTGCTGCATGGCGGTGATGGCGCACACGCCGGTCGGATAATGGCCCAATATTTGCCGGAAAGTAGCGGCGTCTGCAACGATGGACATGCGTTCCCTTAAACCTTCCAGACCAGCGGAATATCTTCGACCGCCGATACGATACCGGCATGATAGACGGGCGCCGCGCCTTCTTTAAGCGCGAAATGGGGGATGCGGGCCAGCCATTCCTGCAACATGACCAGCACTTCCATGCGCGCCAGGTGCATACCCGCGCAACGGTGCGGACCCTGCGCAAAGGTCGAATGGGCGACATTGCGGCGGGACAGGTCGACCGTCATAGGGTCTTCATGCAAGCTATCGTCCAGGCCATGCAGCGCCGTGGGCAGCAGGATGAGGTCGCCGGCCTTGAGCTGCGTGCCATGATATTCCATGTCCGCCACCACATAACGCGCATCGGACACGACGGCGAAGCGACGGAACATCTCCTCCACGCCGCGTTGCAGCTTCATCGGGTCCGCTACCATCTCCTCGACCGTCTCTGGATGGCGCGCGAGATAGATCATCATGAAGCTGAGGAAATTGACGACGGTATCCAGACCGCCCAGCAGCAGCAGTGACACCAGGCCCAGCATCTTGTCTTCGGGCATGGGCGCGCCGTTGATCTCGCTGTTCACCATCTGCGTGATGAGGTCAGTGCCGGTGCCGCCCCGCCGTTCCGCGATGATCGGCGCGACATAGGCGAAGAAGCCGGCATTGGCCTCTTTCAAGGATCGCCCCTGTTCTTCGGGGGTATTGCCCGACGGACGGGTCATTTCCTTGGCCAGCGCATTGAGGCCCGCCGCATCCTCCATCGGCAGGCCCGCCAGCGCCAGGAAGACCTTCACCGGGAAGATGTTGGCGAAATCCCTGGCGAAGTCGCAATGGCCCTGCGCCGCAAACCCCTCGATCAGGTCGATCGCGACCGTCCGCACATCGCTTTCGACCTTGCGGATCTGGGCCAGGTTCAGTCCCTTGTCGATCGCCTTGCGATAGGGGGTATGTTCGGGCGGGTCCATCTTGGTAGGGACCATGTCATAGGCCTCGCCCGCCTCGCGCGGCACCCAGATGACCCGGCTCGAAAAGCGGTCCGGGTTGCGATAGATGTCATCGATCAGCGCGCCGCGCGTCGCGATCCAGTGGCCGCCGGTAAAGGGGGTCCAGACCAGCGGCGGTGTGTCGGGTTGCTGCACCTTCTTCCAGGCTTCATGCACGCCTTCCTCGATGCCATCCAGATCATAGATGTCGATATCGCGGACCAGGGGCGCGGGTACATAATCGGGAATGGGCATACGGTGCTTGGCAGATGGCGGGGCGATCGTATCGACGTTCATGCCTGCGTCCTCTCAGCTTATCGTGGGATCGATGACGGCCTTGGTGGC
>JAVBXL010000157.1 GCA_030824575.1 bacterium
GCGAAGTCGAAGCCCTCTGCCGAGCGGAGCGAGGTCAAATGCTTCGCCTCCGCTCAGCAATGCCCTTCGACTTCGCTCAGGGCGAACGGATTGCAAGGGTCGGCCAATGTCCGCTTCTGGTCCATAGCGGCCAAACCGCCCCAGCCACTCACCCAAGCGCCCGCTCCACCACCAGAGCATAAATTCGTACCAAATCCCGCAAATCCTGCACCGCGACCGCCTCGTCCAGCTTGTGCATGGTCGCGTTATTCAGCCCGAACTCCACCACCGGGCAAATGCGCGACAGGAAGCGCGCGTCGGACGTCCCACCTGTGGTGGACAACTCCGTCTCCACGCCCGTCACATCGCGGATCGCGCCGCTGACCAGATCGCTGAACGCGCCCGGCGCTGTCAGGAAGGATTCACCGCTGATCTTCGCCTCGACCGTGCCGCCCTCCGTGGCGGCGATCGCCTTGATCCGTTCGATCAGCGACGCGCCGCTATGCTGGTCGTTGAAGCGGATCGATATGCGCGCGGTCGCCGCGCCGGGGATGACATTGTGCGCGACATTGCCGACTTCCAGTTCGGTGATCTCGATATTGCTGGGCTGGAACCAGTCTGTCCCCTCATCCAGAACCTCCGCCTCGACAAGCGTCAGGATGCGCAGCAGCTTGGGGATCGGATTGTCGGCCAGATGCGGATAGGCGACATGGCCCTGGCTGCCAGCCACGCGAATCCAAATATTCACCGACCCGCGCCGGCCGATCTTCACTACATCGCCCAGCCGCGCCGACGATGTCGGCTCCCCCACCAGGCACAGGTCCGGGCGCAGGTCACGCGCCTGCATCCGGTCCATCAGCGCCAGCGTGCCATAGACCGCCGGCCCCTCCTCGTCCCCGGTGATGATCAGGCTGATCGTGCCGGGCAAATCGTCGGGTAACGTGTCCAGCGCCGCGACGAAGGCGGCGATCGATCCCTTCATGTCCACCGCGCCGCGGCCGTAGAGCAGGTCGCCGCGAATCTCCGGCGCGAACGGGTCGCTGGTCCAGCCCGCGCCCGGCGGCACCACGTCCAGATGCCCGGCAAAGGCGAAATGCGGTCCCGCCCCGGTGGTGCGCCACGCCAGCAGATTTTCCACCGGCCCGTCGGGCGCCTCGCCCACGGTGAAACGATCTACGGTAAAGCCGCGCGGGGCCAGCATCGCCTCCAGCACGGCGAAGACCTCGCCGGTCGCCGGGGTCACGGACGGGCAGGCCAGCAAGCGCTGGGCCAATGCCACCACATCGTCATTGGTGCTGGTCATGCTCATGTTGCCGCGTTAGCGAAAGCCATGCCGGTTGGCCAGCTTTAGGGGGCCAGCCACAGGAGGAGGAGCGGCCCATGCCACGGATCGACCTGGACAGCATCGCCCAGACAAATAGCACCGGCTATCCCGCCGACCATGCCGCCATCGTGCAGGGCCGCTGGGTGCGACGGCTCGGCCCGGCCCACGGCCTCAGCGATTTCGGCGTCAGCCATGTCGTGCTGAAGCCCGGCGCGGCCTCTTCCCAGCGCCACTGGCATGAGGATGAAGACGAGTTTGTGCTGATGCTGACGGGTCAGGCCGTGCTGGTAGAGGAAGGCGCGCGCACGCCGATGGCGGCGGGCGACATGGCGGCCTTTCCGAAGGGCGAGCCGAACGGCCATCATCTGGTCAATGAAAGCACGGCAGATTGCGTCTTCGTCGCCTTTGGCCGGCCGCCGACGGGCGATTGCCATTATGCCGATATCGACCTGCTATGGTCGCGCGGCGCTTATCGTCACAAGGATGGGAGCGCCTATTGATGCTGCAACTGGACCGCCGCGGCTGGATCGCTGGCATGAGTGCGCTGCTGGCGGCGGCAAAGGCCCCGGCGGCCGCGCCTGCGCCCTTGGTGAAGCCGCCGCGCCTGCGTGCGGGTGACATAGTGGGCCTGATCGAACCGGCGGGCTTCACCGACGATGCGTTCGATCTCGACCTGGTCAAGGAAACGATCGTCGCCATGGGATTGAAACCCAAGGCCGCGCCGCACCTCGCCGGCCGCTACGGCTATCTGGCCGGGACCGACGCGGACCGGGCGGCGGACGTCAATGCGATGTTCGCCGACCCGCAGGTTCGCGCGGTCTTCGCAGTGCGGGGCGGCTGGGGCTGCGCGCGCATCCTGCCCCGGCTCGATTTCGCGACGATCCGTAAAAATCCCAAGCTGCTGGTCGGCTTTTCGGACATCACCGCATTGCACCTCGCCTTCGCCGCCAAGGCGGGCTTCACCACCATTCACGGGCCCAATGCCGCGAGCAGTTGGGGGGCGTTTAGCTGGGACGCCTTTCGGGCCGTCGCGTTCGACGCCGCGACGCCGACCTTTTCCACCCCGGTCGGGCAGGAGGATCGACTGGCGCAGCGCAGCGGCCGCATCCGCACCTTCCGCCCCGGCGTGGCGCGCGGGCGACTGCTGGGCGGCAACCTGACCGTTCTGGCGGCGCTGATGGGGACGCCCTGGCTGCCCGATTTCACCGGCGCGATCCTGTTTATCGAGGATATCGGCGAGCAGCCCTATCGCATCGACCGAATGCTGACGCAGCTGTCGCTGGCGGGCGTGTTGGGCAGGCTGGCGGGCGTCGCCTTCGGCCAATGCACGGACTGTGGACCTGGCGGTACAAGCTATGGCGGGTTCACCCTGTCGGAAGTGCTGCAACAGCATCTCGAACCGCTCGGCGTCCCCGCCTTCCAGGGCGGCCAGTTCGGGCATATCGCTAACCAATATAGCCTGCCGCTGGGCGTGATGGCGGAGATGGACGCGGAAGCGGGGACGATAAGGCTGCTGGAGGCGGCGGTCAGTTAGGGGAGTAGTGGTGACTTCTTTACTTCGTCATCCCGGGTTTGACCCGGGATCCCGCTTTTCTTTCGGGCCTGTGGCCGGCGAAGAAGCGGGACCCCGGATCAAGTCGGGAATGATATACTTGACAAAGCAGGTGTTGCGGGGTAACTAAGATGCATGGACATTACCGCGCCCCGCTTCACCGATGAAAACGCCGCCCGCGAGCATCTTGAAAGCCTGCGTTGGCCGGATGGTCCACACTGCCCTCACTGCGGTTCATTTAACGCCAAGCGCCTTCCTGCGCAGCGTGGCCGCAAGACCAACGCTCACCCCGAAGGCGCGCTTCGTCATGGCGTGATCCAGTGTAACGATTGCCGCGAACAATACACCGTCACCGTTGGTACTGTGTTTGAAAGCAGCAAGATCGGACTTCACAAATGGGTTCTGGCAACCTTCCTGCTTTGCTCGTCCAAGCGTGGCATGTCGGGCCACCAGCTTGCCCGTATGCTTGGCGTGACGCAAAAGACGGCGTGGTTCATGTCGCACCGCATTCGTGAGTCCATGCGCCCCATTGACGGCGAACCTCCGCTTGGTGGAGAAGGCAAGACCGTTGAAGCGGACGAGACTTTCATCGGCGGCAAGGAAAAGAACCGCCACAAGAGCAAGCGCGCAACGCGCCGTCTCGGCGGTAGCTGGGGCAAGGAAACCGTGTTTTCACTCGTTGAGCGTGGCGGCACGGTTCGCTCAACGCATGTGCAAAGCGTTACCGCCGCGAACCTTCGCCCCATCCTTGTTGAGCAGATCGACGCTGCAACCACGCTTTGCACCGATGATGCTGGCCAGTATCGCCACATGCACCGCGCGTTTAAGCATGAAATCGTGAACCACGGCGCGGGTGAATATGTGCGTGGCACTGCTCACACAAACACCGTTGAAGGCTATTTCAGCATATTCAAGCGTGGCGTGATCGGTACTTACTACCACATGAGCGCGAAGCATCTGCACCGCTACTGTGTTGAGTTCGATTTCCGTTACACCACCCGCAAGGGCAACGATTTCGAGCGCTGCGAACTTGCCCTCAAAGGCATCACTGGTAAGCGCCTGACTTATCGGCGGGCTGGTCAACTCGCTGCCTAAGAAGGTTGGCCCTCCACAGCTTACATTCGAGTTTATGCCGGATAAGAAGCGCCGTTAGCCGCCCTTACGTCTGTTGCCCTTATTTTTACCGACGATAGGCGGCTTAATAGGACTCGACTCTTTACCCGGTTTATGCAGCTTAGGTGGCGTGTTGAGCATCCTGCTCAGCACGTCATCTGTCGTCTGATCGGTGCCGTCCATGTCTATATCCTTGCCTTCATTCGCGTTCAGAGACGGCACATTAAAGGTCGAACGGGCCTACCGCCACCTCAACGAGATCAAACATCTCCTTGCCGAGATCGTTCGCACAGAAGCTCACATGCCTACCATCACGAGAGACGACGAGGGAACCTATCGCCTTCTCGCTGCCGACCTCGACGCACTTGATAACACGCTGCCCCTGGCAATCGGCGATTGCGTTCACAACTTGCGATGCGCCCTCGATCACGTCTGGTCGGCATTGCTCCGCGCTAGTGTTGAGGGAGACCCTTTCGGATATTTCCCTTTCCAAGAAACTCGGCAGAACCTCGTAGATGCCGTTTCCAAGTCGCCTGTAAAGCAGGCCTTCCCCGAAACCGAGAGGCTTATCCTCGATGAAGTTAAGCCCTACAAGGACGGTGACGGCGCTCTGTGGACCCTTAACAAGCTGGACAATATTGATAAGCACAGACTTATCGTACCGGCGATCAGCGTCACAGAAATAAAGAGGGCGTTTATTACGGTTAACGGGGAGCAATTCGGCGGCAGCATATTTTCGGCTAATTACCACGTCATCGTCGCCAGCAACAAACCTATAGAATATAAGGACAAAGGACAGGTCGCCGTTGATATAATTTTCCCACAAGGTGGCTTTTTTGGCGGAGAGTCTGTTGTCCCAACTTTGCTGAATTTGGCGCAAACAGTCGCAAAAACGGTCGATCTGTTCGCGCGCACTTTTACCAGCAATGAAACTCCCACTCCCGGAGAGGGAGCGGGTATCGTCATGGAATTCAGTTAGCGCAGGCCTGTCTGCTTCCAGTATGGCCGGACCCGGATGCTTTGTCATCTATATCACTCCCGATCAAGTCCGGGGTGACGATAGCCGCTATCGCCTATCCCTTCCCATCCAATCCCGCCACGGTCCCGCTCCCCGCCGGCTCGCCCGTCATCCCCGCCGCGACCTTCTCCGCCGCCGCCATCACGCGCAGTATATTCTCGCCCGCCAGCTTCGCGATATCCCGGTCGCTCCAGCCCCGCCGCATCAGCTCAGCCAGCAACGCCGGATAGGTTTGCACCCCGCTCAGCCCCTGCGGCAGCGACCCCACGCCATCGAAATCGCTGCCGATGCCGACATGATCGACGCCCGCTTGCTTGGCGATATGGTCGATATGATCCGCAACCTGCGCCAAAGTCACCACCGGTTCGGGATTGGCCTTCTCCCATGCCGCCAGCGCCGCCTTGGCGCCCGCCGGATCGCCGATATACAGCCCACCAAAGGGCGGCGCATTATAGCGCGCGACTTCCGCGCTGCGGGCCGCGCCCCAGATGCGGCGCGCTTCCGACACATATTGCGGCGCATAATTCACCATCACCACCCCGCCATTGGCCGCGACCTTCTGCAACAGCGAGTCAGACACGTTGCGCGGGGTATTGCAGATCGCCCGCGCGCTGGAGTGGGAGAAGATCACCGGCGCCTTGCTGACCCGCAGCGCGTCCAGCATCGTGTCCTCGCTGACATGGCTTAGATCCACCAGCATCCCCAGCCGGTTCAATTCAAGCACCACCGCCTCGCCGAACGGGGTCAGCCCGTCATGTTGTGGATTGTCGGTCGCGCTGTCGGCCCAGGCGATGGTGCGGCTGTGGGTCAGCGTCAGATAGGATGCGCCCAACGCGCGATAGCTGCGCAGCACGGCCAGGCTGCCATCGATCTGGCCGCCGCCTTCCACGCCCAGCAACGAGCCGACCCGTCCCGCCTTGTGCGCCGCCCGCAATTCCGCCGCCGTGGTCACGAAGGCGAAGTCCTTGGGGTAACGGCGCGCGAAACTATGGGCCAGGTCGATCTGCTCCAGCGTGTCCTTCACCTGCTGCAATTCGGGCAGGTCGGCCGATACCCACACCGACCAGAATTGCCCGCCTACGCCGCCCGCCCGTAACCGCGCGATGTCGGTGTGGAACGTCGCCGGGTCCAGCCGGTCGAGCGCCATCGTCCAGCGTTTGTCCTTCGCCTTGTCGGCCAGCGCTTCGGGCCAGTCATTATGCCCGTCGATGAGCGGCGTGGCCTTTAGCACCCTGGCGATGCGCGCCGCATAAGGATCAGCGGCGGCATGGACGGCGGGGGCGGCGAGGAGGATCGGCAGCAAGGCCAGAGACAGGGTTTTCATGGGGCGCGAAGCTAGGGCCGCACCGTTTCAAGTCAATAAGGGGCCATGGCAGGACAGGGCTTCCCCCCGTCGCCGCGCCTGCCTATCCTGTACGGTAATGAGGATCGATCCGCATGTCCTGCTCCAGGCCTATTCCATCGGCGTCTTTCCCATGGCCGACGATCGCGACGCGGACGAAATCTATTGGGTCGAACCCAAACATCGGGCGATATTGCCGCTCGAAGGCTTTCACCTGTCGCACTCGCTGTCCAAGCTGATCCGCCGCGACCGTTTCCGCGTCACCGCGAACCGCGCCTTTGCGCAGATTTTGGCGCTCTGCGCCCAGGCCGCGCCCGATCGCCCGTCGACCTGGATCAACCACCAGATCGAAGCCGCCTATCGCGACCTGCACGCCGCCGGCTTCGCCCATTCGATCGAGGTGTGGGAGGGTGAGGAACTGGTCGGCGGCCTCTATGGCGTCGCGATCGGCCGCGCCTTTTTCGGCGAATCCATGGTGTCGCGCCGGACCGATGCATCGAAAGTGGCGCTGGCCTGGCTGGTGGCGCGGCTATGTTTTGGCGGCTTCACCCTGCTCGACTGCCAGTTCATGACCGATCATCTGCGCACTATGGGCGCCGTCGAAATCAGCCAGCGCGACTATCTTCAGTTGCTGGGCGCGGCGACAGGCGGCGTGGCGCTGGGGGCAGGGGCAGGCGCGTTGTCGGCCGGTTCGGGCGCAGCGGCGGCACTGGCGTTCGCGCCGCTGGCGGGCGATGCCGAGACGGGTTCGCCTTTCGCGCCCAGCTTGACCGTCTCCGGCCCGGTTTCGGGCCAAGCCATCGCACAGCTTCTGACCCACACGTCATAGATCGGATGCTGCACGACATTGCGGTCGGGCCGTTCGCGGAACAGCCAGCCCGAAAAATTGCGCCGCCATTTGCCATCGGCGCTGCTGCGCACGTCCAGTTGCACGAATGCGCCGGTTTCCTGCACATTTTCCCATGGCGCGCTGGTCTCGCACGCCTGCAAGCGCACGATCGCATCGCCCACGCGCAGCGCCTCGCCCGGCTTCATCGTCAGGTCGCGGGTCAGCCCGTTGCGCTTGTTCAGCAGGCCGATGACCGCCGTGCGTTCGGCCATCGGCGTGCCGGGCAGAGCGCCGCCGGAGCCCGACCGGATCGGCGCGCCCTGGACCTTGATCGGCCCCGTCTGGTTGCCCGCGGGCACATCATCGCGGCCACACGCGGCCAACGCCAGCGCACAGGATAGCAGTGGAATGGTAAGCAGGATCGGCGGGACAGCCCCCGCCGGACGCCGGCTCATGCCGCGTCGGGGCTCCATGCCTCATAATCGCCGGTCGCCTTCTGGCGCTGGCCGCCCTTTTCGAGCGCGCCCGACGGGCGATAGGCGTTGACGGTGCCGGTCGCGTTGGGCGTCGATTCCAGTTCCCAGATGCGCGGCGGCGGCAGGAAACTTTCGGGCGCACCCTCGATCGTGTGGTGCAGCCAGCCATGCCATTCGGCCGGCACGCGGCTGGCGTCGTTGACGCCATTATAGATGACCCAGCGGCGCGTCAGGCCGTTGGGGTCGATGCCGCCCTGATAATAGATATTGCCCTGATGGTCCTCACCGACCTTGCTGCCCTTGCGGGAGGTGAAGAGAGCGGTGCCGATGGTCGCGCCATCCCACCAGGTGAAGATCTTGCCGAGGATTCCCATGGGCCAAGCGCTTAGCCGCTGCGACGGGCGTGGGCAAGGAGGATATAGCGCTACCGCGGCGCAGCCGGACAGAAATTGCGGTCGGTCGCGACCGTCCCGCCCGGCACGGCGCAACCACCCCAGTGGACGACATCGCCTTCCGCGATGCCCAACGCCGCCGCGCGCCCGCCCCGCAGCTCCAGCACGGCGGAGACGGGCACCCCGGCGGACACCGGAATGCGCGAATAGGGCTCGGCGTTGCTTTGCAGGAAAGCGATTGTCCCGTCGGTATGGATGAAAAGCATGTCGAGCGGGATCAGCGTGTCCTTCATCCAGAAACTCGCCGTGCGCGGCGGGTCCATCGGGAAGAGCATCCCGCCGTTTTCGGGCAATTCCTTGCGGAACATCAGCCCTTTTTCCTGTTCCTGCGGCGTAGCGGCTACCTCGACGTCGAACCGATGCGCGCCCTTGGCTGTGGTGATGACGACCGGGAGGACCGCGGCGACGGCCTGCGCTTGTGCGCTATTGTCGGCCGCGGGTTGCGGGCCGGAGCAGGCGGCCAGCAGGCCAAGGGCGAAGAGGACGGGGAGGCGGATCATCCTAACTGCCTAGTGCGATTCGCGGTCGATGGGGAGGGGGTTAACCCTCAATGTGCTTGGGCGGGGGAAATGACCGTAACCGAGCAGAAGCGGACATTGGCCGACCCTTGCAATCCGTTCGCCCTGAGCGAAGTCGAAGGGCATTGCTGAGCGGAGGCGAAGCATTTGACCTCGCTCCGCTCGGCAGAGGGCTTCGACT
>JAVBXL010000166.1 GCA_030824575.1 bacterium
AGTCGAAGCCCTCTGCCGAGCGGAGCGAGGTCAAATGCTTCGCCTCCGCTCAGCAATGCCCTTCGACTTCGCTCAGGGCGAACGGATTGCAAGGGTCGGCCAATGTCCGCTTCTGCTCGCAACCGGTCGTTACCCAACTCACCCCCCGCCCAGCCCCTCGATCACCGCCGCCACATCATCGTCGCTATTATAGATATGCGGCGAAAAGCGGATCGCGCCGCCCTCCAGCTTCGACGCGGCGGTGGCGATCTTGCCTTGCCACAGTTTCGCGCGCAGCGCCGGCACGTCGCGGCCGGGGAAGGCGACGGTGATGACCGGCCCGGTGATCGCGGCCGCGCCGCTGCCGATGACCCGCGCGCCCGCCACGCCAGCTATCGCCTGCCGCATCGTCGCCGCGCGCTGGCGCACCGCCGGTTCGATCACCGCGTCGCCGCCCACGCCGTCCAGCACGTCCAGCGTCGCGGCGATCGCCATCAGCTTGGGATCGTCGCGCTGGCCCGAAATCTCATATTTTTGCGCCGTCTCCAGATTGGCCGGATCGGTCAGCCAATAGCCATGGCTCATCATGATCGGCTGGAGTTCGGCCTGTCGCGCACGCTTTACATAGAGGATGCCGCCCTCCAGCGGCCCCATCAGCCATTTATGCGTGCTGCCCGAATAGCTGTCGACGCCCAGCGCGGGCAGGTCCAACTGCATCCAGCCGAAGGTCTGCGCGCCGTCGGCATGGAGCCAGATATTCTTCGCCTGCGCCAGCATCGCGATCTCTGCCACTGGATATATGATGCCGGTGATGTTGCTCATGTGCGACAGGAAGATCGCCTTCGTGTTGGGCGTGATGGCGGCGGCGATGCCGTCCAGCAGCACCTGCGGCGATTCGGCGTCGACCGGCACCGGCACGACATGCAGGTCCAGCCCTTCCCGTTCCGCGCGCAGTTTCCAGCTGTCCCAGGTCGATGGATGATTATGGTCGGTCAGGATGATCCGGTCGCCCCGCTTCAGCGCCAGTCCGCGCACCGCCACCGTATTGGCCTCGCTCGCATTGCGGACCAGCGCGATTTCCTGCGCCGTGACCTTCAGCCGGGCGGCGATCCGCGCGCGCAGGGCGTCGGCCGCCCTGGGATAGAGGGCGCGCCGTTCGACCGACGGGTCCATCTGGAACGCGCGCGTCTCCTGTTCATGGATCGCCGCCACGCTGCGGAAGGTCGGCGCGATGTTCGCGGCGTTGAAATAACGGATCGCCGGATCGAGCAGCATCGCCGCGCGCAAGGCCGGTTTGCCCGCCGCGCTCAACATCTGCGGTGAAATGGCCAGCGGGGCGGCGACGGCGGCCGCCTGGATCAGTGTACGGCGGCTGATGTCGGTCATGGGCGTCTCCTGTGCTGGCGCCATGTTCGACGGATCGGGCGGCCCAACCCGCCATCGGCCCGCTCGACGCGCCCACCCTTGCCGCATCGCGTCATTTCCTGTAGGGGCGCGCCCGAAGCCTCTTGCGTGACCTTGTGTCGGCCGGGGGAACCCATATCCCGAAGGCAAGACATGTCCCTGCGTAATATCGCGATCATCGCGCACGTCGATCACGGCAAAACCACCCTCGTCGATCAGCTTTTCCGCCAGTCCGGCACTTTCCGTGACAATCAGCGCGTCGAAGAGCGCGCGATGGACAGCAACGACCTGGAAAAGGAGCGCGGCATCACCATCCTGGCGAAGCCGACCTCGGTCGAATGGACGCCCGAGGGCGGCGAACCCGTCCGCATCAACATCGTCGACACCCCCGGCCACGCCGACTTCGGCGGTGAAGTCGAGCGCATCCTCTCGATGGTCGACGGCGTCGTCCTGCTGGTCGATTCGTCGGAAGGCGCGATGCCGCAGACCAAGTTCGTGACCGGCAAGGCGCTGGCGCTGGGTTTGAAGCCCATCGTCGTCGTCAACAAGGTCGACCGTCCCGACGAGCGCATTCAGGAAGTGCTGGACGAAGTGTTCGACCTGTTCGTGTCGCTCGACGCGACCGACGAGCAACTCGACTTCCCCGTCCTCTACGCTTCGGGCCGCAACGGTTACGCCAATGACGACGCCACGCTGCGTTCGGGCACGCTGATCCCGCTGTTCCAGAAAATCGTCGATCATGTCCCCGCGCCCGCCGTGGAAGTCGAAGGCGTGCCCTTCACCTTCCTGGTGACGCTGCTTGATCGCGACAATTTCCTCGGCCGCATCCTGACCGGTCGCGTGACCAGCGGTTCGGTAAAGGTGAACCAGGCGATCCACGCGCTCGACATGGACGGCAAGGTGATCGAAACCGGCCGCGCGTCGAAGATCATGGCGTTCCACGGCCTGGACCGCGTGCCTGTGGACGAAGCCAAGGCGGGCGACATCATCTCGCTGGCCGGCATGGCCGTCGCGACCGTCGCGAACACCATCTGCGACACCTCGGTCACGGTCCCGATCCAAGCCCAGCCGATCGATCCGCCGACGCTCTCGATGCGCTTTGCCGTGAATGATTCGCCGATGGCGGGCCGCGAAGGCACCAAGGTCACCAGCCGCATGATCCGCGATCGTCTAGCCCGCGAAGCCGAATCCAACGTCGCCGTGAAGGTCACGGAAAGCGCCGACAAGGACAGTTTCGAAGTCGCCGGCCGCGGCGAGCTTCAGCTCGGCGTGCTGATCGAAACCATGCGTCGCGAAGGCTTCGAACTGTCGATCAGCCGCCCGCGCGTGCTGTTCGGCACCGACGAGAACGGCAACAAGACCGAGCCGTATGAAACCGTCATGATCGACGTGGACGATGAATTTTCCGGCACGGTCGTCGAGAAAATGAACATCCGCAAGGCCGAGATGACCGACATGCGTCCTTCGGGCGGCGGCAAGACCCGCATCACCTTTTCCGCGCCGTCGCGCGGCCTGATCGGCTATCATGGCGAATTCCTGTCCGACACGCGCGGCACCGGCATCATGAACCGCCTGTTTGAGAAATATGGCCCGCACAAGGGCACGATCGAGGGCCGCAAGAACGGCGTCCTGATCTCCAACGGTTCGGGCGAGGCCAACGCCTATGCGCTCGGTCCGCTCGAAGAACGCGGCATCCTGATGGTCGGCGTGGGCGAAGCGCTCTATGAAGGCATGATCATCGGCCAGAACGCCAAGCCGGACGATCTGGAAGTCAACCCGATGAAGAGCAAGGCGCTCACCAACTTCCGCGCATCGGGCAAGGACGACGCCGTCCGCCTGACCCCGCCATGGAAGCTGACGCTGGAACAGGCGATCGCCTATATCGACGATGATGAACTGGTCGAAGTGACGCCCAAGACCATCCGTCTGCGCAAGCGCTACCTGGACCCGAACGAGCGCAAGCGCATGAGCCGTTCGAAGGCGGCGTAAGTCATTCAGTTCCTCCCAGGCATGGGGAGGTGGCGGGCTGAAGGCCCGACGGAGGGGGCGGGCGGCAACGCACCGCCCCCAATCGGTTTACAGGAGTCCGCACATGGCCGACCTCTATCTTAAGGCGCTGACATCCGAGCGCCGCGCCCTCTGGGCCGAATGTCGCCTGAAGGGCCTGGCCAAGGACACGGTCCAGCGCCTGCGCATCGTCGAGATCGACGCGCTGCTCGCGGCGCATAAGGCAAAGCAAGGCGGGGCGAAGCCGGACGCCTGATTCGGACGCTCAATTCGGACATGTGAGTCGGGGGCGGACGTTCCGTCGCCCATCCGCATTGCATCCCTGCATCCTGTCGTGTCACTTTAGGGGCCGGTGCAAACCGAATCGCAACCTTCTACGGTGAATGAAGATGTGGGTGGCTGAACCTGCCGTGCTGGCCGTTCGTTGGACCGGCAGGCGGTTCACGCAGGAGGAATGATGAAGTGGCGGAAACCCTTCCGGCCTTGAGCGAGGGGGAAAAGCAGTGTCTGCGGCTCGTGGCGCAGGGCTTCAATTCCAAGGAAATCGCACGGCAGCTCCGCGTGTCGGAGCATACGGTCGATCAACGCGTCCGCACCAGCCTGCGCAAGTTCGGTGTGCCGTCGCGCAAGGAAGCCGCCCGCCTATTCGTTTCGGTTGATCAACGATCGCCCCAAAGTGACACATATCAGCCTTTGATATATCAGCCGGAGCCGCTTGCCTCCTGCCCCGAACCTGCGTCATCCCCTGCTCAGCCGGACAAGCCGGATGAGGAAACGGAGCGCCCTACGCTCCTGCGCCGCATCCTCGCCTTCGGCCCGCCGCTAGGGGGATCGACCAATGAACTGAGCATTGATGGCCGCATATTGGCGATGATCCGGGCCGCTGTCCTGACCGGGGTTGGTGTCATCGCTTTGCTGCTGCTCATTCGCGGGGCCTTTACGGTCCTGGGCTGATCTTTCCCAAATCGCCATGCTGAACACGCACCGCTCCGTGAAACGAGCGTCGTGCGAAGGAGATGACTTGTGCTCAACCTCGATTCCACCAAGACCCAGGCCGTCGCCGACCAGACTCGCCAGGCCTTTGCCGCGCTGGACAATGCACTGGTCGACGCCGCGCAGCTAACCGCCGCCTTCCTCACCGCGTCGCAAGGATCGGGGCTGACCGCCAGCGAGAGCCAGCGTATCCTTAAGCAGATCCACGACAGCGCGACCAAGATTATCGAGGGCCGCAGCGACATGGTCCGCGCCACCGCGCTGCTGACCCGCTGCATCGAACGCAGCCAGCATGAGGTGACGGCTTTTGGCTGCCCCATCGGCCTGGAACTCGAACAGCGCGAAACCGCGCGTCACCTGACCCTGGTCGCCTGATCGGGGTGAAAGCCGTCAGCATCTGTATGACCATTGTTCTCCCTCTCAATCGGAAATGCGGATGCTGGCGGCTTTCTTCTGGCTTTTGATGCTCATGACCTGCGCCTTCGCCGTGTGTTTCGGCGGGCGCGAAGGGCGGCTGCTGGTGGTGATTTCGGTCACGGCGGCGCTGCTCAGCATTCCTGCGCAACTGGCCGGGTCATGGCACGCCACCCAATATTGGCTGCTGATCGTGGATATGGCGACCTTTGCGGCGCTGCTGTGGCTGATGCTGCGCAGCAATCGCTATTGGCCGATCTGGGTCGCCGCCTGCCAATTGATGACGGTGCTGACCCATGTCGTCACCCTGTTGCGGCCCGATTTTCCGGACATGATCTATGCGGGCCTCAGCACGGTCTGGGTGATCCCGCTGATGCTGTTCGCCATCATCGGGATCGAACTCGACCGGAAGGCGTCGCATGACCGTGCATATCCCGCCTGACCGTCACATGCCGAGTCAGGAGGCGGTCGACCTGGTGGTCGCGCTGCAACGATGCCTGACCAATTTTCACGCGCGGCAGGAAGAGCCCCCGATACTGGACGGCGAGGGGAGCGACCAGCGCCCCGCACTGGCCCGCTATGTCGAAGCGCGACGGATGCGCTCAACGCTGTTTGGGCATGATCTGTTCGCCGATCCGGCCTGGGACATATTGCTGCTGCTCTATCAGGCGGAACTGGAGGGCGGCGGGCTGACGCTGGAGCAGTTGAGCGAGACGTTGCGTCTGTCGCTCAGCGTCGTCGTTGGCCAGGTCGGGGTGATGGAACGGCGCGGCCTGCTGGATGAACATCGCAGTTCGCCCAGCAGCCGGCGTCGCCGCGCGATCCGCCTGTCGCCGTTGGCGGTGGACGCCATGGCGTCCTGGGCTTCGCTAGCCTTCGAAGGCGGCGACTAATCGGCGACTCCGCCTGGTTCAGCGTTCCAGGGGCAAGGTGATGCTGGCCCGTAATCCGCTGGTGCCGCTGGCGCGGTTGGCGAAGGCCAGTGCGCCGCCATGGCTGTCCGCAATCCGCCGCGCGATGGAAAGGCCCAGGCCCACGCCACCCGTCTCCCGGTTACGCGACGCTTCGCCGCGATAGAAAGGCTCGCACAGCCGCTCGATCGCGGCATCGGGCACGCCCGGCCCGTCATCCTCGACCGCCACCGTCACGCGCCCGTCCGCCACAGTCATCGCGATTCGGGCCGATCCGCCATAGCGCACCGCATTTTCGACCAGATTGGCGATGCAGCGGCGCAGCGCCACCGCGTCGCCGCGCACCACCGCGCGGCTGCTGTGCGTCACCGCCACATCCTGCCCCATATCGGCCAGATCGTCGGCCAGCGTCTCGATGATGGCGGACAGGTCGATCCGCACCTGCGCTGCGCCCTCGCCCTGGCCGCGCATGAAATCCAGCAGGTCGGTGACCATCGCGCGCATTTCCTGCACATCCGCCTGCGCCTTGGCGCGCGGCCCGTCGGGCAGCGCCTCCAGCCGGAAGGACAGGCGCGTCATCGGCGTGCGCAGGTCATGCGCGATCGCGACCAGCATCGCTGTGCGTTCGTTCAGATAATCGGCGATTCGCGCGCGCATATGATTATAGGCGGCGCCCACCGCGCGCACCTCCGGCGGGCCGGTCAGTGGTAGCGGATCGGCGCGTTCGGGCCGCTCGGTCGCCGCGCCGTCGGCCAATTGCCGAATCGGCTGGGTGATACGCCGCGCTACCCAATAAGCAGGCAGCAGCAGCAGGATGAAGATGCCCGCCATCAGCGACAGGGTGATGGCGTACCAGCGCCCGTTCGCCCCCTGCCGCGCCTGCACCACCTGCCAGCCATCGGCCGTTCGCCGCGCCAGCAGAAACGCGCCGTGCAGCATCGTCCCGTCCGGGCCGAAACTGGGTCTGGGCCAGGCCTTCCGATCGGGATCGGCCATCCGCATCGGTGGCAGTTCGCGCATCAGGCGGACATCGGCCGGGCGCGCGCCCAGCAGCGCGGCGACCTGCGCGGCGGCGCGGCGGTCCTCCATCTGTCCCGGCTCGACCAGCGGGGCGGGATCGGACTGATAGCGCGTCACCGTCCAACTCCCCGCCGGGGCGAGGGCACCCTGCAACAAGGCTGCCGCCTCGCCCAGCATCATCGGCCGGCTGTGCGGCGGCGGCCCGCGAAAGGCGACCAGCATCATCGCGCCCAGCGCCAGCAGCAGGGTGGCCGCGACCAGCGCCACGATCCGGGTGAGGATCGACGGGTTCAGGCGGTCCAGGCGCGGGTTCACGCCGGGCGGACCTCGGCGGTGAACATATAGCCTTCGTTACGGATGGTGCGGACCAGTTCGTCCCCGCCGTCGGCCCGCGCGCCGCGCTCCAGCTTGCGCCGCAATCGGCTGACCTGCACGTCGATCGCCCGGTCATAGCTTTCGCTGTCATTGCCCGCCGAATAGTCGAGCAACTGGTCGCGGCTCAGCACCCGGCGGGGGTGGTCGATGAAGGCACGCAGCAAACGAAATTCGCCGTCGGTCAGGGTGACGACCACATTGTCGGGGTCGGTCAGCAACCGCCCGGTCATGTCGACATGCCAGCCGGCGAAGCGCAGCTTCCTGCCGCTCGGCTCGGCCGTCTCCGCCACCTGTCGCCGGTGGCGGCGCAGGACGGTGCGGACGCGGGCGAGCAGTTCGCGCGGATTGCACGGCTTGGGCAGATAATCCTCCGCCCCCATTTCCAGGCCGACGATCCGGTCGATGTCGCTGCCGATCGCCGACAACATGATGACCGGCAGGCCGCCGCGCGCCGACAGCCGCCGCAGGATCGACAGCCCGTCTTCGCCCGGCATCATCACGTCGAGCACCGCGATATCGAAATCCTGCGCCGCCAGGACATCGTCCATGGCCGCGCCATCTGCCACCGCGGTTACGGCAAAGCCGTGCTGCTCCAGAAAATCCGACAGCAGCGTGCGGATGTCCGCATCGTCGTCGACCACCAATATGCGCGAACCATCCATGGGCGCCAGCATATCGGTGGAATGCGCCTCCTGCAAAGTCATCTGCACGCTGCTCCGATCAAATCGCCAGCCCGACCGTCACCGTGCCGGTATAGCCGTTGGTGACGTCGCCGGTCATCGTCGGCGTCATCGCCGTCACCTGCGCCGCTGTGTTGTCGCCGAACACATTGTCGCTGCTGGTCGATATGCTGGCGAAATTGCTCTTGCTGCTGGCATAGCCGCTGGTGGCGTAAACCGTGGTGCAGGCATCGGCCGGCATGGCGAATTGCGACGTCAGCACGCGATTGGCATAGCTGGTGGCGCGGGCCAGGCTCGGATAGACCTCGAAATGGATATGCGGGTAGCGCCCGGAATAGCAGCCGGGGAAGATGCTGGTGAAGGTCACCTGCCCATTGGCGTCGGTCACGCCCACGCCGCGTAGATAATTTTCGCCCGGCACGGTATATAGCGAATAGAGCCCGTCACGGGTGCAGTGCCACAGATAGACGGCATAGCCTTCCAGCGTCGCGCAACTGTTGTTGACGTTGACGACGGTGATGGTCAGTTCCATCGTGATGCCCGCCGCCGTGCCGCTGGACGATCCGAAGCTGGACCGGATGTCGGTCCGCACAATGCCGCTGTCGTCCAGCACATTGACCACGCTGCCGTTGCTGCTGTTGGACCCGTCGGCCGGATAAGGGCCGTTGGTTTCGGTCGGATCGGCGACGCAGGTGCCGGTGGGTGTAGGCGTGGGTGTCGGCGTCGGCGTCGGGGTTGGTGTGGGCGTAGGCGTGGGGGTGGGCGTCGCGGTCGCGGGACTGTCAGGATTTCCGTGTGTGGGCGGGCGGTTGATCATCAGGCCGCCATGGCTCTGATGAAACGTTCGCCGAAGATGACGGCGAATTGTGCCTTTGCCATCGTCCATTCACGAGG
>JAVBXL010000165.1 GCA_030824575.1 bacterium
GGATGATGGGTGCGCTTCCGCCACCCCGGCCATAGCGCTTCCCCCCACGAGCGCGCGACAGGAGCGGAAGGGCGACGAAGAAGACGATGAACAATATGATCCAAAAACCGATAATCGCGCCGCCCCCGTCATCCTGTTTGCGCACGGCCGCCTCGGCCGCCGCTGCGCGCGCCTTGGCCTCGTCAGGGGGCAGGGCCAGCAGACCGGTGATCTGATCGACCCCTGCATCAATGCCGCCTGCCATGTCGCCGGCCTTGAAGCGCGGGGTGATGGCGTTGCGAATGATCTGTGAGGACAGCGCATCGGTCAGCACGCCCTCCAGGCCATAGCCGACCTCGATCCGTATCTTGCGTTCGGCCGGCGCGACGATCAGCAGGGCACCGTTGCTGTCCTTGTCACCGATGCCCCAGGCGCGACCCAGGCGATAGCCGTAGTCGGATATGTCATAGCCCTGAAGATCGGGAATGGTCGCCACGACGAGCGAGCGGCCGCTCGCCTTTTTCTGCGCGATCAGTTTCTGGCTGAGCGCCTGTTCCTGCGCCGGGTCGAGCAGGTTCGCGGCATCGACCACGCCCTTGTCATCGAATGTGGGAAAGCTCTGCGCCCACGCTGGCGGCGCGAACGCCAGCAGCGTGAGGATCAGGAGCAGACGGCGAAGCATCCGATCAGTTGCCGAAGTCGACCTTCGGCGCCTCTTCCGCGCCCGGCGTGGTGGCCTGGAACGGGGTCATAGGCTTTGCGCCATGGATCAACTTGGCGCCGATCGCGTCGGGGAAGGTGCGGATACGGGTATTATAGGCCTGTACCGCGCCATTATAGTCGCGAATGGCGACGGCGATGCGGTTTTCCGTGCCTTCCAGCTGAGACTGGAGTTGCAGGAAATTCTCGTTGGTTTTCAGCTCAGGATAAGCTTCGACCGTGGCGAGCAGGCGTCCCAATCCCTGGCTCAGTTGCGCCTGCGCCGCCTGGAATTGCGCGACCTTGGCGGGGTCGGACAGATCGTCGGCACTCACCTGTACCGACGACGCTTTGGCGCGGGCTTCGGTGACGGCGGTTAGGGTCGCCTGTTCCTGCTTGCCCGCCGCCTTCACCGTGGCGACGAGATTGCCGGTCAGGTTGGCGCGGCGCTGATACTGCGCCTGGACGTCGGCCCATTTGGCCTTCGCCTCTTCTTCGGCAGTGGGCACGCTGTTGATGCCGCAGGCGGACAGGGCAAGCGCCCCGAACAGCGGCAGCAGAATTTTAGAGAAGCGGCGCAGGAGCGTCATGGAACATCCTCGGCTTTTTGTTTCGCCTGTGGAAATAGGGCGTTGTCCTTAAAGGCGCAACGGGCCATCCTGATATTATCGCATACAGGGCAAGGAGTTCCCTATGGGGCTGATTTCTGAATTCAAGACTTTCATCAACCGCGGCAATGTGATGGACTTGGCCGTCGGTGTGATTATTGGCGGCGCTTTCGCCACCATCACAAAGTCGCTGACCGACGATCTCATCATGCCGGTGGTCGGCTATATCTTCGGCGGTGCTGACTTTTCGGGTTATTTCGTGCGGCTGGGCGAATTGCCGGCTGGCTTCAAGGGCAATGCCGAAAGCTATACCGACCTGAAAGCGGCGGGCGTCGCGATGTTTGGCTGGGGTCAGTTCCTGACCGTGCTGGTCAACTTCATCATTCTCGCCTTCATCATCTTCCTGCTGGTCAAGGCAATGAACAAGCTGACGACCAAGCCGGAGCCGGAAACCGTTGCACCAGCCCCGACGCCGGAGGACGTCCTGTTGCTGCGCGAAATCCGAGATTCGCTTAAAAAATAATCGTTTTTGCGACGAAACGAGCAAGTTGCGGGAACCATCGCGCCAGCGGCCGGTTGATCGGCGTCAGGGTTTCAGGTGGCTTCAACCGCCTGTAACCTGTGCCGAATGACGTCAGCCCCTGGGGGCACAAACAGGAGAAAACGCCGTGAAAACTTTCGTCACAGTCCTTGGCCTTGCCAGCCTTGTCGCGCTCGCCGCGTGCGATTCCGCGAAGGAAAATAAGGTCGAGAACGCTTACGAGAATCAGGCGGACGCACTCGACAACCAAGCCGATAATATGGAAGCGATGGCCGACAATCTGAGCGGCAACGCTGAGAACGCGGCTGAGAACGCGGCCGACGCGCTGGAGAACAAGGCCGCCGCCACTCGCGAAGCGGGTGATAAGGCCGAAGACGCGGTCGAAAAGCAGCAGTAAGCCGCTTTTCGCTACCCGAGCCGACAAGGGCGTCGCGTCTATGCGCGACGCCCTTTTTGCTTGCGGTCCTTGCTCGGTTTGTCGCGCCTTTAACGCCCCTTTAACCACGCCGCGCCATGGTGCCCCTGCGCGCATCCGTGGGGCCGATAGGGAATGGACGAACTACTTCAGGAATTCATATCCGAGACCCAGGAAACGCTGGAGGCTCTTGCAGGCGAAGTGGTCGCTTGGGAAGCCGATCCATCGGACCGGGACCGGCTGGATGCCATCTTCCGCTTCTTCCACACGGTCAAGGGCAGCTGCGGCTTCCTCAATCTGCCGCGTTTCGAGCGACTGAGCCACGCAGCCGAGGATGTATTGTCCGAAATTCGCGCGGGCAAGCGCGGGGCGGACCCAGCCACAGTCAGCGCGGTGCTGGGCATCATGGACCGGATTGGCGAACTGACCGAGGCGGTTGCGATCGGCGCAGCCTTGCCCAGCGAGAATGACGATTTTCTGATCGGCGCTCTGAGCGCCCAGGCCGCGGAGGCCGCTGAACCGGCGGTCCAGGCGGTTGTCGCCCCCGTCGTGGTTGCCCGCCAGGGTGGGGCGCAGTCGGGACCACGGACTATCCGCCTGCCGCTCAGCCTGATCGATCAATTGATGAACGGCGTGTCGGACATGGTGCTGGCGCGCAATGAATTGTCGCGCAAGCTGCGCGAACGATCCGCCGATCCCGAACTAGACAATGTGTTCGAACGGCTGTCGACCTGCGTGGCCGACATGCGCGATGTGATATCCAAGACGCGGATGCAGCGGGTGGAGCGCCTGTTCGCTGCGATCCCGCGCATGGTGCGCGATCTTGGCCGCGATCTTGGCAAGCGCATTGACCTGACGCTGGAGGGCGGCGACGTCGAAATGGACCGCGAGATGGTGGAGATGGTCGTCGACCCGCTCACCCATATCGTGCGCAACAGCATAGACCATGGCATCGAGACGCCGGAAAAACGTCGCGCCGCCGGGAAGCCGGAAGCTGGCCGATTGCGGCTGGAGGCGCGCCAGTCGGGCAACCAGATCGTCATCGCGATCGCCGACGACGGGGCGGGCATCGATACGGCGCGTCTAGTGGACAAGGCGATCGCCGCAGGCCGGTTGAGTCCTGAGGCCGCCATGCGTCTGTCCGAAGAGGACAGGCTCGACCTCATTTTCCAGGCCGGCCTGTCGACCGCCAATCAGGTGACCGCGATTTCGGGCCGCGGCGTCGGCATGGATGTAGTGCGCGCCAATGTAGAGCGTATCGGCGGGGTTATCGCGCTCGACAATCATCCGGGGCAGGGGCTGTGCATTACGCTGCGCGTGCCGTTGACCCTGACGATCATTCCGGGGCTTATCGTCAGGGCGGGCGGCCAGCATTTCGCGATTCCGCGTTCGGCGGTGGTCGAAATCCTGCACGACAATAATGAGACGCTGCACCTCAGCGAGGTCGGCGGCGCGAAGATCGCGACGATCCGTGCGATCCGTCATTCGATGGTCGATCTGGAGGATGTGCTGGGCATGGAAAAGCCGGTGCAGCAGGGGCCGCGCGCCATCATGGTGGTGAGATCGGCGACCGGCGTGCCCTTCGCCATGGGTGTGTCGGCAGTCGATAATCATGAGGAGCTGGTGATTCGACCGGCTTCTCCTCTGGTGATGGCGACGGGCGTTTATGCCGGTATGACGCTGCCCGACAATGGCAAGCCTATGCTGCTGCTTGACGCGGCGGGGCTGGCGAATGCGGCGCGCCTGCCCAACATCATCGATGATCGAGCGGCGCGGCAGCAGGGTCAGGAAGCGGACGCACAAGCCGGCGTAGAGATGGTCGCGGCGTTGCGCTTCGAGGAACTGACGGGCGAACGTCGGCTGCTGAAATTATCGTTGATCGAACGCGTGGAAGATATTGAGGTGGGCCTGTTTGGCCGATCGGGTGGTCGCGCCTTCGTGCGGCTCGATGGGCGCTTAGTGCCTGTCGCCAATGGCCTGTCGCAGTTCGATCGGGCCAAGGTGTCCGCGCTGCGTTTGCGCGACGATCGGCGAGAGGCCTGCTATCCGGTGGCGGCCGTATTCGATATTGTCCAAATGCCGGCGGTCCCCGATATGGTCGCAATGCATGGCATGTTGAGCGGCGTCGCGGTGGTCGATGGCGAGCATCTGGAGGTGATCAATCCCTTCGCGCTCTTCGCCGGCCTCCCTGAAGAAGCGCTGGTCGAACGCGCGCGGGGGCGGTGCGTGCTGGCCGACAGCGGCGATGGCTGGACGCGCGAGATATTGGCACCCTTGCTGCGTCAGGCGGGGCATGAGGTGGTTTTGGGGTTGCCCGGAAATTGCGCCGTCGATCCCGACGACGTAGTGTTGTGTACGGAAGCGGACGCCGCGCAGGCGGCGGAAATCATGGGATGCCGCGTTGTGCACCTGCGTGCATCGCCTCGTCCGACCGGACCACAGGACGGCAGTATTTATCGCTATGACCAGGATGCGCTGATGGCGGCGATCGCCGGTCGGCGGGCATAAGGAACGCGGCCATGGATCAGCTCTATCTTCTTGCTACGCTGGCCGACACGCGGATTGCGGTCGAAACCGGGGAGGTCGAGGCGGTCGTCCGCCTGACCGAAATATCCCCCGTGCCGGGCATGGGCGCGCATGTCGCCGGCTTGTCTGCGCTGCGCAGCCGGGTGCTCACCATCATTGATGTCGCTGCGCTGATCCATGGTCGGGCTACACCGGCTGAGCGGCGCGGCCTGGCCATCATCGCCAATATCAGCGGCCACAGCTATGGCCTGATGGTGGATGGCGTGTCCGATATCTGTCGCGTGCCGGAAGGGGAGCTGCCGTTGCGCGGTCAACTCGATCCGGCCTGGGCGCCCTATGCCCGCGCCTTGGTCGAACATGATGGCCATCCCTGGCTGCTAGTGTCGCTGGCCGCGTTCATTGAGGGCGGGGCGCTCGCGCAGGCGGCGTAAAATATGCCCGGCTCGTTTACCAAATACTTGGCTTTGCCGGTTAAGCCGGCTGCAACGGGACGCAAAAACCTAAGGGACGCTTCATGAAGAATTGCCTGGTCGTCGACGATTCAAAGGTCATCCGCAAGGTTGCCCGTCATATTTTGGAATCGCTGGACCTGACGGTCAGCGAGGCGGTGGACGGGCAGGACGCGCTGACCAAGTGCGAAGCCTGTCCGCCCGACGTGGTGTTGCTCGATTGGAACATGCCGATCATGAGCGGGATGGAATTCCTGCAGGCGCTTTCCACCGCCAAGATGGTGGCACGGCCCAAGATCATCTTCTGCACCACCGAAAACGGCATCAGCCATATCAAGGCTGCGGTCGAGGCCGGTGCCGACGAATATGTCATGAAGCCTTTCGATCGGGAGACATTGGAAAGCAAGCTGGCGATCGTCGGCGTGATCTAGCGGTGCCTGCCCGCTGATCCAGAAGTGCCCGATTTCCATCTGATCCTTCCGCGCAGAAAGCCCATGATGAACGCGATCATGCCGATACCATCCAGCCGCATCAGTGAACAACATGCCGTTCGCACGTTGGTTGTGGATGATTCGGTGGTCGTGCGGACGGTCATCGAACGCATTCTTAATGGCAATTCGAGCTATAGCGTGGTCCACAAGACGAACAGCGCCGAACATGCGCTGGGCTATCTGGCCGAACATGCGGTGGATCTGGTGCTGCTCGACATCGAATTGCCGGGCCAGAGCGGTTTGGCTGCCTTGCCGCAGATCCTGCGGGCCAATCCGACCGTCAAGGTCGCGATCCTGTCGGGCAAATGCGAGGAAGGCAGCGCCGCCGCGATCGAAGCGCTGGCGCTGGGTGCCAGCGATATCGTGTCCAAACCCGGCAGCGGCAGCTTTGGCGAACAATTCCCTCAAGCGTTGATCGACCGGTTGAATCGGTTGTTCGGCGATCGACCGGTCGCGCCGCTCTTGCCGCGTCTCTCCAGTCCGCCGTCCATTGCGCCGGCCGCCGCGCCGCTTGCCTGTATCGGCATCGGGGCATCGACCGGCGGTATCCATGCCCTGGGCCAGTTGTTCCAGGGATTGGCCGCGCCGCTGGGCGTGCCGCTGCTGTTGACACAGCATCTCCCCGCCAGTTTCACCGTCTATTTCGCGCAGCAATTGTCGCGCATGACCAGCCTGCGGGTGAAGGTCGCGGAGACTGGCGATCTGCTGATGCCCGATATCGTCTATGTCGCGCCCGGTGACGCGAATATCCAATTGCGGCGCGGCCTGCATGGCCGGGCCATGATCATCCTCAATTCTGAACGCACGCCGACTGGCAACCTGCCCGGCGTCGATCCGATGTTCGCCAGCATGGCGGAGGTGTATGGCGCGGGCGCCGCAGGGATCGTCCTGACCGGCATGGGGCGCGATGGGACGCTGGGCGCGCGCGAGATCGTTGCGGCTGGCGGTTGGATCGTCGCTCAGGACGAGGCGAGCAGCGTCGTATGGGGCATGCCCGGATCGGTCGCGGGGGCAGGGCTGACCTGCGCAGTCATGGAGCCGCTGTCGATGATGCATTTTGTCGCACGCCGCGGGAAGGTCACTGCCTGATGCCGCTGCCACCAGCCGGAGCCGCCATTTTCCAGGGTGCCGCGCGGATACTATCCGGGCTGCTGGAGGCGCGAACAGGCCAGATATTGTCGGAAGGCCGGGCATGGCGGATGGAAACCGCTCTGCGGCCTGTTCTGCGCGCCCATGGGTTGCAGGATATCGACGACCTCGCCGCCATTTTGGTGCGCAAACGCGACCCGCGGCTGGATGAGGATGTCGTCAATGCGCTGCTCAACAATGAAAGCAGCTTTTTCCGCGACCTCCAGATTTTCGACATGATCCATCGCCAGATCCTGCCGCGTATCCAGGAGGGTCGGCAGGATCGCACATTGCGGATCTGGAGCGCTGGCTGCTCGACCGGGCAGGAGGCCTATTCGCTGGCGATCCGCCTGCGCAATGATACAGCGCGCTGGCAAGGGTGGCGCATCGAAATATTGGCGACGGACATTTCCACGGCCGCGATCGAACAGGCGCGCGCCGGCATCTTTTCGCAGATGGACGTGCAACGCGGTCTGGCCGTCGGCGACCTCATCAAATGGTTTGAACCGCATGGCGAGGATTGGCGCGCCAGCCCCGATCTGCGCCGGATGATCGATTTTCGACATGACAATCTGTTTGATCCGCGCGCGCCATCGGGCGAATATGACCTGCTGCTCTGCCGCAACGTCTTGCTCTACTTCACGCCGGAGCGGCGTGGGGACGTGCTGCGCCTGCTGGCCCGACACAGTCATGCCGGATCGGTGCTGCTGCTGGGCGCGGGGGAGACGGTGATCGGACAGGGCGACGACTTCCAGTCCCACCCCGAATTTCGCGGCGGCTATGCCCGTAAGGCGCTGACGCCGGATTGTGCGGGCGGGCCGATGCGTCGGACCGCGTAAAGCGGCTTCGCCAGGATTAACCCTGCTTGATTGCTGCGCCGGTCTAAGTCATTGTCACGTTCAGGCCGCCAGAGAGGCGGGCCGGAAGGGCGCGATGATCGAGCAGCTGCAAGTGACTGGCCTTTCCCGATGACCGACATGCCCATGATCGAAACGCCGTCGCCCAATTTCGACGAGCGCAGCCTGCCCATCTCGATGCTGGTGCTGCACTATACCGGCATGCCCGATGCGGCGAGCGCCATCAATTGGCTGGCCAATCCCGAATCGAAGGTGTCGGCCCATTATGTCGTGACGGAGGATGGGCAGATCATCCGCATGGTCGATGAAGCCAAGCGCGCCTGGCACGCAGGCCGTTCGCACTGGCGCGGCGTCGATGACATCAATTCAGCCAGTATCGGCATAGAGATCGTCAATCCGGGCCATGAATGGGGCTATCGCCCCTTTCCCGAAACGCAGATGGGATCGCTGATCCCGCTGGTTCATCAGATTGTCCAGCGCCACCGCATCACGCGCGGTAATATCGTTGGCCACAGCGACATTGCGCCTGCGCGCAAGCAGGATCCGGGCGAACTTTTCCCTTGGGGCCAGCTTGCGCGCCTTCGCCTAGCTCTGCCGCGGCCCACCAAGAATCTGATGGACCCGCACTGGACCGATGGCGGCTTCATGCTGGCGCTGGAACGCTTTGGCTATGACATTGCCGATCCGCAGGCGGCTGTGGTCGCCTTCCAGCGCCGCTTCCGCCCTGAACTGATCGACGGTGTGGTCGACGGCGAATGTCGCGCCATCCTGCTGGCGCTGCTGTTGCCCAAACCGCGCGGCGATGAATAAGCGGGATGACGAAGCCGCAAAATCGGTCTAAGGCCCGTTTCGCCAGAGGGCCGGGCGGCCGCGGCGTGGCGGGTAACTTCCACGGCGAGGAAAGTCCGGGCTCCACGAAATGACGGTGCCGGTTAACGACCGGCTGGAGTGATCCAAGGGACAGTGCAA